>NZ_JBHWBS010000120.1:0-22075 GCF_042735655.1 Streptomyces sp. NPDC059567
CGGGCGGGGGGGCCCCCAGTGAGATCTATACTCAACATTTATAATACACCTCTCTATTTTCTTTTTGTGCCGGCGCGGGGGCTGGCGGCCCCCCCCCCCCCACACCCGACAAGGAGTCCGGCCATGACGCACACGAACCAGCTCGTGAACAAGACCGTCCTGATCTCCGGTGCCTCCGTCGCCGGCCCTGCCCTCGCCCTCTGGCTCCACCGCTACGGCTTCACCGCGACCGTCGTCGAGCGGGCCCCCGAACTCCGCACCGGCGGCTACAAGGTCGACATCCGGGGCACCGCCGTCGAGGTCTGCCGCCGGATGGGCGTCCTCGACGAGATCCGCGCCTGCTCCACCGACATGGACGGCGGCTCGTACGTCGACGCCCAGGGCCGCACGGTCGGCCGGATGCCCGCCGAGATCTTCGGCGGCCGGGTCGAGCAGGACGACGAGATCATGCGCGGCGACCTCGCCCGGATCCTGTACGAGCGGACCCGCGACGACGTCGAGTACCTCTTCGACGACTCCATCGCCGCCCTGCACGACGACGGCGACGGCGTCGACGTCACCTTCGAGAGCGGGACCCGCCGCCGCTTCGACCTCGTGGTCGGCGCCGACGGGCTGCACTCCCACACCCGCCGGCTCGTCTTCGGCGACGAGCAGCGCTTCAAGCGGCACCTCGGGGCGTACATCTCGATCTTCACCGCCCCCAACCGGCTGGGCCTCACCCGCTGGGAGACCTACCACGCCCGCCCGGACAAGCTGATCTCCGTCTACAGCGCGGCGGGCGAACAGGCCCACACCGCGAAGAACTGCTTCGTCTTCTCCTCCCCCGAGGAGCTCTCCTACGACCACCGCGACACCGAGCGGCAGAAGCGGCTGCTCGCCGACGCCTTCGCCGGCGACGACTGGGAGATCCCGCGGCTGATCGCGGACTCGGCCGACGCCGAGGACTTCTACTTCGACTCGATCGCCCTCATCGAGATGGACCGCTGGTCCAGCGGCCGCGTCGTCCTCCTCGGCGACGCCGCCCACTGCACCTCCCCCGCCTCGGGCCAGGGCACGGGCCTCGCCCTGACCGGCGCGTACGTCCTGGCGGGCGAACTCGCGGCGGCGCACGGGGACCACCGGGTCGCCTTCGAGGCGTACGAGCGCGAGATGCGGCCGGGCGTGGAACTGAACCAGAGGTTCGCCGCCGGCTTCGTCAAGGAGATGACGGTCTCCTCCCGCTGGAAGATCGCCCTGCGCATGGCCATGGTCCGCACACTCCCCCGCACACCGTGGAAGAACCTCATCGCGAAGAAGATCCGCGACGACGTCCAGCGCGCCGCCAACGCCGTACCGGTGAAGGAGTACGGGCAGGCGTACGGGCCTAGGGTTGCCGCATGACCGACTTCGACAGCACGCTCCGCTCCCTCCGGGTCTGGGACACCGACCTCCCGGGCTTCACCCCCGAGACCGCCCCCGCCGAGCCGCTGCCGCTCTTCCACGACTGGTTCGTGGCGGCGGCCCGGGCCGGGCAGACCGAGCCGCACACGATGTCGCTCGCGACCGTCGACGAGGACGGACGGCCCGACGTCCGTACGGTCATGCTGCACGGCGCCGACGAGCGCGGCTGGCACTTCGCCTCCCACGCGACCAGCGCGAAGGGCCGCCAGCTCGCCGCCCGCCCCGAGGCCGCGCTCGGCTTCTACTGGCCGGTCCAGGGCCGCCAGGTCCGGCTGCGCGGCCGGGTCGTCACGGGCACGGCGGGCGAGGCGTACGACGATCTGCACGCGCGCTCGACGGGCGCCGTCGCCTCGGCGCTGGTAGGCCGCCAGAGCGAGGTGCTCGACTCGGTCGAGGACCTGAACGTCGCCGGCCGGGCCGCCTGGGAGCGGGCACAGGCGGAGCCGGGGGCCCACGCGCCCACCTGGACGCTGTACGTCCTCCAGCCGTCCGAGGTCGAGTTCTTCCAGGGCGACGAGCAGCGCCGGCACCTCCGGCTGCGGTACCGCCTCGACGAGGCGTCGGGCTGGGTACGGGAGCTGCTCTGGCCCTGACCCGGGGGCGGGGCGCACGATGAGAGGAGGAGGTGGAACGAGATGGGTACGTACATGGACGTCCACCACGGCATGGTGGGGATCACGGGCGACCAGCTCCGGGAGGCGCATGCCGCCGATCTCGCCATCGAGAAGGACGAGGGCGTGCACTTCAAGCAGGCCTGGGCGGACCCCGAATCCGGCACGGTCTACTGCCTCTCCACCGGCCCCTCGGCCGACGCGGTGCAGCGGATCCACGCGCGCAC
The DNA here is from genome assembly GCF_042735655.1 of Streptomyces sp. NPDC059567. NCBI lineage: Bacteria > Bacillati > Actinomycetota > Actinomycetes > Kitasatosporales > Streptomycetaceae > Streptomyces > Streptomyces sp. NPDC059567. Next base: position 2,279 of record NZ_JBHWBS010000120.1, read on the forward strand.
CGGCCACAAGGCCGACGAGATCCACGAGGTGCCCCTCAGCGTCTGAGCGAGCCGCCGAATGCACCACCCCGAGGCCGGGCGGCCGCCCTCCGCCCGACCCGCTCCGGGAGGGTCCGTATCGTGGGGTGCGAATGCCGTTCGGACGTACGGGGGTTGAGTGCGGATCGCAGATCACACCAGATGGGACCGGGGCTTCCCGGTGAAGTACCTCCTGGTCCAGGAGGACGTCGACGGGGTGGAGCAGCTCTGGGGGAGGTGCGCGGGCGTCGACGGACTGTTCGTCGACGACGTTCCGCCGCCGCGAGAGATCCTGACCCTTCGCGGATGCAGCCCTGACGGCCCGCTGAAGGACGCCCTGACCGGCAACGGCACTTCGTTCCGAGGTCTGGGCGAGGTGGGTGTCGAGGTCTGGGACGGCGAGGAGCCCGTGCAGTGGTGGACCCTGGTCGACGCGGAGCTGTTGTCCCACCAGCCCCATCCAGGTGACCCGGCGCGCTACGACGTCGTGCTCGGCGCCGGCGTCAAGCACGAGGAAAGCTTCTTCGAAGCGCCCGAGGTTCCGCGCTTCGAACTCTTCGCCGGAACGACGGTGTCCGCGAAGAGCATGGGCAGCGCCTCCACGGTCGACGGCCTTTTCGATCCGCGAGCCGACCCGGCCCCCGTCCCGATGGAGCTGATCGGCTGCGAGGCCGTGGAGCCGCTGCTCGTGGGGACGCAGCAACCACGCCGGTGGAAGCACGACTGGGTGCACCTGCTGGTGCTGGACCGCCACGGCGACGTGATGGCCGCCCCCGCCGTGCGCCTGGCCGTCGACGGAGCGCGCCCGTCCGTGCTGGGCGGCGGGCTCGAGGACATCACCCTCACCGACGGCGGCGACGATCGGCGGCCGACGGCGGCCCGCCCGATCTGGGAGCGGTGGTACCAGGGTCCGCCGAAGGAGCCCAACCTCTGGGCGCCGTACGACTCGGAGGGCCGGGCCGAGTGGCTGGAGCTGACCACCCGCGCCTGGCGAGCACCCACGGCCCGGCCGGACCGTTCCGGTGGTGAGCACCACCTCGACGGCCGGTTCGTCACGGACGTCCCCGGCCTGCACTGCGCGATCGGCGAGGCCCTGCTCGGCCCGGGCCGCTACTTCGGCCGGGAGTGGAACGCCTTCAAGGACTGCCTGAGCGGTGGATTCGGAGTGGCCCCACCCTTCACCCTGACCTGGCACGACGCCGAGGTCGCACGCCGCGCACTGGCGGACGTCGTGGAGAGCACGGACGGAATCCCTTATTTCGAGGAGACCGTACAACTCCTCGAACGGGCGGGCGTCACGGTCGTACTCCGCTGAGCCTCAGGCCGCATCCGACCGGCGTCATCGGGGAGACCAGCGCTCGCTCTGCATGAGGTTGCCGAGCCCCGCCCAGGCGAAGTTCATCAGCGTCGCCGCCGCCTCCCAGGCCGTCATCCCCGGCGTCTCGTTGGCCCAGCCGGCCAGCGACTCCGCCGCCCCGACCAGCGCCTGGGCCAGCCCGGCGACATCCCGCTCGGCCAGCTCCGGATCCCGCTCCGTCTTCCGGTGGGTCTCCTCGGCGGCGGCCCCGATCAGCGTCCCCACGTACGCCACGATCTCGTCGCGCATCAGCGCGGCCTCGCTGGCGAACGGCTCCCCGTGCGTCCGCGCCTGCCGGTTCAACACCGCCCAGCCGTCGGGATGCTCGGCGGTGTGCGTGAAGAAGGCCAGCAGCCCGGCCCACAGCTGCTCGTCCGCCGGCAGCCGCGGATTGACCGCGGCGGCCACGGCGGCGAGCAGCGCCTTCGCCTCCCGGCGGATGCAGGCGGTGAAGAGCTCCTCCTTGGAGTTCAGATACAGATAGACCAGAGGCTTGGACACGCCCGCGAGCTCGGCGATCTCGTCCATGGAGGCGGCCTGGTACCCCAACTGCCCGAAGGTCTGCACGGCGGCATCCATCATCTGCCGCTCCCGCACCGCCCGCGGCAGCCTCCGGACCTTCGCGCCTCCGGCCTCGTCCATCCCACTACCCCCAACTCGCCTGCACCGGGGGAGAGCCTACGTGCCCGCGCAAACACCTGTGCCCCTGTCCGGACGGGGACAGGGGCACGGGTACCGCGCGTGGCGACGGATCAGGCGGCGACCGTCAGCGGCTCGCGCTCGTCGACCGGGGACGAGGAGGCGGCGTTGTACGCGTCGACGTCCAGGATCTTCTCGCGGGCGGCGACGACCACCGGGACCAGGGCCTGGCCGGCGACGTTCGTGGCCGTGCGCATCATGTCCAGGATCGGGTCGATCGCCATCAGCAGGCCCACGCCCTCCAGCGGGAGGCCCAGGGTGGAGAGGGTCAGGGTCAGCATGACCGTCGCGCCGGTGAGGCCCGCGGTGGCCGCGGAGCCGACGACCGAGACGAAGGCGATCAGCAGGTAGTCCTGGATGCCCAGCTGCACGTCGAAGATCTGCGCGATGAAGATCGCGGCGAGCGCCGGGTAGATCGCGGCGCAGCCGTCCATCTTGGTCGTGGCGCCGAACGGGACGGCGAAGGAGGCGTACTCCTTCGGGACGCCGAGGCGCTCGGTGACCTTCTGGGTGACCGGCATCGTGCCGACCGAGGAGCGGGAGACGAAGGCCAGCTGGATGGCCGGCCAGGCGCCCTTGAAGAACTGGATGGGGTTGACCTTGGCGACCGTCGCGAGCAGCAGCGGGTAGACGCCGAACATGACAAGCGCGGAGCCGATGTAGACGTCGGCGGTGAAGGTCGCGTACTTGCCGATCAGCTCCCAGCCGTAGTCGGCGATGGCGAAGCCGATGAGGCCGACGGTGCCGATGGGGGCGAGGCGGATGACCCACCACAGGGCCTTCTGCAGCAGCTCCAGGACCGACTCGGAGAGCGCGAGGATCGGCTTGGCGCGGTCGCCGAGCTTCAGTGCGGCGACACCGGCGACGGCGGCCATGAAGACGATCTGCAGGACGTTCAGCTCGGTGAACGGCGTGATGACGTCCGAGGGGATGATCCCGGTCAGGAAGTCGATCCAGGTGCCCTCGCGCTTCGGCAGCTTGCCGTCCTGCGGGGTGAGGCCGGTGCCGGCGCCCGGGTTGGTGAGCAGGCCGATCGCGAGGCCGATGGCGACCGCGATCAGCGAGGTGATCATGAACCAGACCAGGGTCTGGGCGGCCAGGCGGGCCGCGTTGTTGACCTTGCGGAGGTTGGTGATCGACACCAGGATCGCGAAGAAGACGAGCGGGGCGACGGCCAGCTTCAGGAGCTGGACGAAGATGTCGCCGACCTGGCCGAGGGTCTCCTTGAGCCAGCTGACGTCCTGGCTGCGGGCGAGCCAGCCGAGCAGGACGCCGAGCACGAGACCGGCGACGATCTGGGCCCAGAAGGGGATCTTCGGTATGCGGGAGGAAGTCGGGGACTTCGTCTCGGGCGTGGACGCGGACGCGGACACAGACACACTCCACAGGTGCGTATCGGGGGAATACGGGGACGGGGGTGCGGCGCACCGCGCTCAGGCGGTACCGCTGCATGATGCCGGGGTCAGAGCTCGCGGCAACAGACCGCGGACATACAGCGGCACAGATCGACATGCAGGCGCGCCACGAGCGGAGTGCTCACGGCATCGGGGAGGCGCACAGCTGTCTTCATGGCGAACACGTTAACACTTGAACTTTGAGAACCTCAAAGCCCTTCTTTGAGGTAGTCGAAGCCGGGAAGCGCCTCCGAAACGCAGAACACCCCGGTCAGGAGCCTTCGAAGCTCCCGTTCCGGGGTGTACGTCTGTGATGAACCTTACGCAGCCCTTAGGGCGGGTCACACGGCCTTCACGCGTCCTCGCGGGACCGGTTCTCGGCCAGGCGGCCCTTCGCGCGGTCGACCTTGGCCACGATCTGCTCGGACATCGCGTCCCGCTGCCCGCGCAGCAGCACGAAGCTGAGCGGCGCGGAGATCACGATGGAGAGCAGGAGCACCCAGAGCAGGTTGGAGTCGCCGAGGCCGCGCGGCAGCACGCCGATGTAGACGAGGCCCCAGAGCGCGAAGAAGCAGCCGGCGAAGACGCCGAGGCGCATGAGGGTGTAGCGAAGGGTCGCAGCGCCCGTTCCGTTCTCGGCCACGACGGCCCCTTTCCTCTGTCCGTGCGGATTCGCCCGTCCAGTGAACCACGGCACGAAATGGATCAATTCAGCGGGAGCAGCATGAAGATGTCGTCGCGGTCGTCGCCCTCGGCCACCCGGATCGCGCCGGGCACCCGCCCGACCTCCTTGTAGCCGCAGGAGCCGTAGAAGCGGTCGACGCCCGTGCCGCCCCGGCAGGTGAGACGTATCGCCTCGATCCCGTCGAAGCCTCGGACCGCGTCCTCGACGGCGGCCATGAGGTCGCGCCCGTACCCCTTGCCCTGGTGGGAGGGGTGGACCATCACCGTGTACAGCCACACCCAGTGCTTCATGAGCCGGTGCGTGTTGTACGCGACGAAGGTGGTGGCGGCGACGGTGCCGTCCTCCTCGTACCCGACGACGAGTCGCATCCGGCCCTCGGCCATGGCGGCGAGGTGCTTGACCAGCTCGGGCCGGACGTCGTCCACGGTGACCGGCGGGACGAAGCCGACGGCTCCGCCCGCGTTGGAGACGTCCGTCCACACGCGCAGGACCCCGTCCCGTACCTCCGGGGTGATCGAGGGGTCGAGTTCGAACCTCAGGGACATCGGTACCTCAGACCCGCATCGGCTGCGGCGACTCGCGGCGGTCCGCGTCCGGGCCCGGGTACTCACGGATGATCTCGTACCGCGTGTTCCGCTCCACCGGGCGGAAGCCGGCGTCACGGATCAGCTCCAGCAGATCGTCGCGGCCCAGCTTGTTCGGCGTGCCGTAGTTGTCGGCGTCGTGCGTGATCTTGTACTCGACGACCGAGCCGTCCATGTCGTCCGCGCCGTGCTGGAGGGCGAGCTGGGCGGTCTGGACGCCGTGCATGACCCAGAAGACCTTGACGTGCGGCACGTTGTCGAAGAGGAGCCGGGAGACGGCGAAGGTCTTGAGGGCCTCCGCGCCCGTCGCCATCGTCGTGCGCGCCTGGAGCTTGTTGCGGACCTTGCCGTCCTGCATGTCGACGAAGTCGTGCTGGTAGCGCAGCGGGATGAAGACCTGGAAGCCGCCGGTCTCGTCCTGGAGTTCACGCAGTCGCAGCACGTGGTCGACGCGGTGCCGGGGCTCCTCGATGTGCCCGTACAGCATCGTCGAGGGGGTCTTGAGGCCCTTGGAGTGCGCCAGGCGGTGGATCCGGGACCAGTCTTCCCAGTGGGTGCGGTGGTCCACGATGTGCTGGCGGACCTCCCAGTCGAAGATCTCCGCGCCGCCGCCGGTCAGGGACTCCAGGCCGGCCTCGATGAGCTCGTCGAGGATGTCCGAGGCGGACATGCCCGAGATGGTCTCGAAGTGGTGGATCTCGGTGGCGGTGAACGCCTTCAGCGAGACGTTCGGCAGGGCCTTCTTGAGCTCGGAGAGCGAGCGCGGGTAGTAGCGCCAGGGCAGGTTGGGGTGGAGCCCGTTGACGATGTGCAGCTCGGTGAGGTTCTCGTTCTCCATCGCCTTGGCGAGGCGGACGGCCTCCTCGATGCGCATCGTGTACGCGTCCTTCTCGCCCGGCTTGCGCTGGAACGAGCAGTACGCGCAGGACGCGGTGCACACGTTCGTCATGTTGAGGTGGCGGTTGACGTTGAAGTGGACGACGTCACCGTTCTTGCGGGTCCGGACCTCGTGGGCCAGGCCGCCGAGCCAGGCCAGGTCGTCGGACTCGTACAGAGCGATGCCGTCCTCGCGGCTCAGCCGCTCTCCGGAACGGACCTTCTGCTCCAGCTCGCGCTTGAGTCCCGCGTCCATGCGGCCGCCTCCCATGTCTGATGATTTCAGGCTCCACCCACCGTACTCTCAGCCTTCCTCGGGGAGATCTCCGACCCGGTTCTCCCACTTGGTGGAGAGCACGATGGTGGTACGGGTGCGGGAGACGCCCTTGGTGCCGGACAGCCGGCGGATCGTCTTCTCCAGGCCGTCGACGTCGTTGGCGCGGACCTTGAGCATGAACGAGTCGTCGCCCGCGATGAACCAGCAGTCCTCGATCTCGGCGAGGTCCTTCAGCCGGCGCGCCACGTCCTCGTGGTCGGCGGCGTCGGAGAGGGAGATGCCGATGAGCGCGGTGACGCCCAGGCCGAGCGAGGCGGCGTCGACCGTCGCGCGGTAGCCGGTGATGACGCCGGCCGCCTCCAGACGGTTGATGCGGTCGGTGACGGAGGGGCCGGAGAGCCCGACGAGCCGGCCGAGTTCGGCGTACGAAGCCCTGCCGTTCTCGCGCAGTGCCTGGATGAGCTGCCTGTCCACGGCGTCCATAGGTACGAAGCCTTCCATTGTCCAGCGATACCGCGAGTATAGGTATAGAATCTAAGGCACACAGGGCCGACACCCTGTGAATCTTTCAGTCGATCAAAGACGATCTTTCAGGAGTGGTGTTCACCGTGTACACGATCGAGATGGCCTACGCCCGTATGCGCGAGCTGCAGGACCTGGCCAACCGCTCGCGTGCCCACCAGCCGTCCGCTTCGAAGCGCGCCGAGAAGAAGCGCGCCGCCAAGAAGCGCTAATCACCACGGGAGGCCCCACCGAGCTCTCCCTCCCAACGGCGGTACAGCCGGTGCGGCACCCCTGCCGCGTCGAGCACCCGCCCGGCGACGAAGTCCACCAGATCCTGGATGTGCGTCGCCCCCGCGTAGAACGCCGGAGAGGCGGGCAGCACCACGGCGCCCGCCTCGTCCAGCGCCACCAGATGCTTCAGCGTCTGCCCGCTCAGCGGGGTCTCCCGCACCGCGACCACCAGCGGTCGCCGCTCCTTGAGCATCACGCTCGCCGCCCGCTGCAGCAGGTCCTTCGAGAGCCCCAGCGCGACACCCGCCACCGAGGCGGTCGACGCGGGCACGATCAGCATCCCCTTCACCGGGTACGAGCCACTGCTCGGCCCCGCCGCCAGATCCCCCGCGTTCCAGTACCGCACATCGTCGATGCCGGGAGCGAACGTCCCCGGCTTCCCGTCGGCACCCCGCGCCAGCCACTCCGTCAGATCCTCGCGCCAGTGCGCGTCCCGGAAGGCGATCCCCGTCTCGTCGAGCAGCGTCAGCCGCGACGCGCGCGAGACGACCAGGTCGACGCTCTCCCCCGCTGCGAGCAGCCCCCTCAGGACGGCCGCCGCGTACGGGGTCCCCGACGCCCCGGACACCCCGACGACCCAGGGGCGACGCTGCTGTTTCTCTACCGGCTCCACGCCGACGAGCCTATCCGGCGACCCGGAACGAGAACTGTCCTAGGGGTCCCGTACGTTCACCCGAGGCAGAGCACGAAGCGCTTGAGGGGGTAGTCATGACGGATCTCGATACCAGACAGTGGGGTACGGCCGACCGGGCGAAGGCGGCGGTGTGGCTCATGGCGGGCTGGATCGCCCTGCTGTGGGTCCTCGAAGCGGTCGACTACGCGACCGGGCACGCCCTCGACACGTACGGCATCACCCCGCGCGACCCGGCCGAGCTGGCCCACGTCGTGCCGGCCTCCTTCCTCCACTTCGGCTTCGACCACGTCGCCTCCAACAGCATCCCGCTGATGGTGCTCGGCCTCCTGGCGGCCCTCGGCGGCATCCGCCGCTTCCTCGGCGTCGTGGCGCTGATCATCGTGGCCGACGGCCTGGGCGTCTGGCTGATCTCCCCGTCGTACACCAACACGGCCGGCGCCTCCGGCCTGGTCTTCGGCCTCTTCGGCTATCTGCTGGTCCGGGGCTTCGTGGACCGCAGGCTGCTGGACGTCGTCGTGGGACTGCTGGTCGCGGCGGTCTGGGGCAGCTCGATCCTGCTGGGCATATCCCCCACCAACACGACGGTGAGCTGGCAGGGCCACCTGGTGGGCCTGCTCGCGGGTGTGGCGGCGGCGTTCCTCTTCCGCCGCCGTCGGCGCGGGACGGCCATGACGGCGGCGTGAGCCGCGGGCCGACTCCCTGAGCCGGGGCCGGGCCCGCGAGCCGGCTCAGACGGTCAGGCCCCGCACCACCAGGTCGAGCAGCGTGCACACGAACAGGGCCATCCCGATGAACCCGTTGACGGTGAAGAACGCCCGGTTCAGCCGGGACAGGTCGTGGGGCTTCACGATCGTGTGCTCGTAGCAGAACGCCACGACCACGATCACCAGGCCGACCCAGAAGAACGTCCCGGCCCCGGTGGCCAGCGCGTACCCGACCAGCAGACCCGTCGTCACGACGGCCGAGCCCCGCGCGCCCCACAGCGCCGCGGGGACGCCGAAGCGGGCCGGGACCGACATCACGCCGTGGGCGCGGTCCGCCTGGACGTCCTGGCAGGCGAAGATCAGGTCGAAGCCGCCGATCCAGACGCCGACCGCGAGCCCGAGGATCACCGCGTCCCAGGACCACTCCCCCGTGACCGCCAGCCAGGCCCCGATGGGCCCTATGGCCTGGGCGAGGCCGAGGATCGCATGCGGGTAGTTCGTGAACCTCTTGCCGTACGGGTAGACCACCATCGGCACCACGGCGAGCGGCGCGAGCGCCAGGCACAGCGGGTTCAGCAGGGCCGCGGCCCCGAGGAACACGACGACCGCGACCCCGGCGCCCGTCCACGCGGAGCGCACCGACACGGCACCGGTCACCAGCTCGCGCTGGGCGGTGCGCGGGTTACGGGCGTCGATCTCGCGGTCGATGATCCGGTTGCAGGCCATGGCGAACGTCCGCAGCCCCACCATGCAGATGGTGACGAGGAGCAGCTTCCCCCAGTGGATGTTCCGGTCCAGCTGGAACATCGCGGTCAGCGAGGCGATGTACGCGAACGGCAGCGCGAAGACCGAGTGCTCGATCATGACCAGGCGCAGGAAGGCCTTCGTACGCCCCGGCTGCGCGCCGGGTACGGCCGCGGTGGTCACAGGCCGTACTCCTTCCAGCGGCGGTCCACCAGGGCTGCCGTCGCCGGGTCCGACTCCACCATGTCCGGCCAGCCGCCGTCCCGGGTGTAGCCCTCCTCGGGGAGCTTCTTCGTGGCGTCGATGCCCGCCTTGCCGCCCCAGAACTGCTGGTAGGAGGCGTGGTCGAGATGGTCGACCGGGCCCTCGACGACCGTGAGGTCGCGGGCGTAGTCCGTGTTTCCGAGCGCGCGCCAGGACACCTCGTGCAGATCGTGCACGTCGCAGTCCTTGTCCACGATGACGATCAGCTTGGTCAGCGACATCATGTGGGCGCCCCAGATGGCGTGCATGACCTTCTGCGCGTGCTTCGGGTACTTCTTGTCGATCGAGATGATCGCGCAGTTGTGGAAGCCGCCCGACTCGGGCAGGTGGTAGTCCACGATGTCCGGCACGATGATCTTGAGGAGCGGCAGGAAGAAACGCTCCGTCGCGCGCCCCAGCGGCCCGTCCTCCGTCGGCGGGCGGCCGACCACGATCGACTGGAGCAGCGGGCGCTTCCGCATCGTCACGCAGTCGATCTTCAGCGCGGGGAACGGCTCCTGCGGCGTGTAGAAGCCCGTGTGGTCGCCGAAGGGGCCCTCCGGGAGCATCTCGCCCGGCTCCAGCCAGCCCTCGATGACGACCTCGGCCTGCGCCGGCACCTGGAGCGGCACCGTCTTGCAGTCGACCATCTCGATCCGCTTGCCCTGCACGAAGCCTGCGAAGAGGTACTCGTCGATGTCGCCGGGCAGCGGCGCCGTCGACGCGTACGTCACGGCGGGCGGGCAGCCGAAGGCGATCGCGACCGGCAGCCGCTCGCCGCGCTCCGCGGCGACCGCGTAGTGATTGCGGCTGTCCTTGTGGATCTGCCAGTGCATGCCGATGGTGCGCTTGTCGTGGCGCTGGAGGCGGTAGAGCCCGAGGTTCCGGACACCCGTCTCCGGGTGCTTGGTGTGCGTCAGACCCAGGTTGAAGAAGGACCCGCCGTCCTTGGGCCAGGTGAAGAGCGCGGGCAGCTTGTCCAGGTCGACGTCGTCGCCGGTGAGGACGACCTCCTGGACCGGAGCGTCCTTCACCTTCTTCGGCGGCACGTGGACCATCGAGCCGAGCTTGCCGAACGCCTCACGGACCCCGACGAAGCCCTGCGGAAGCTCGGGCTTGAGCAGCCCGCCGATCTTCTCGCTGATCTCGCCGTACGACTTCAGGCCGAGGGCCTTGAGCAGCCGGCGGTCCGTCCCGAAGACGTTCATCGCGAGCGGCATGGCGGAGCCCTTGACGTTCTCGAAGAGGAGCGCCGGGCCTCCCGCCTTGTTCACCCGGTCGACGATCTCCCCGACCTCCAGGTACGGATCGACTTCGGCCTTGATGCGCTTGAGGTCGCCTTCGCGCTCCAGCGCCCTGAGCAGCGAGCGGAGATCGTCGTAAGCCATAGGGGTCAGTATCCGCCACGGGCTACGCTTGACCTGTCACCGGGGCCGTCGAAACGAGCCCTGCCGTTGCTTCCAGGGGGCTGTCCCACATGCTCAGGGCGCTGATGTACATCCTGCCGCTGGCGCTGACGATCTACGCCTTCATCGACTGCCTCAACACCCCCGAGGACGAGGCCAAGCATCTGCCCAAGGTCGTCTGGGTCATCATCATCCTGCTCTTCTGGATCGTCGGCCCGATCGTCTGGTTCGCCGCGGGCAAGATGCGCAAGACCCCCGCCGGCGGCCGTACGCCCTCCGAATGGCACCGCAACCACCGCCAGGAGTGGGTCGCTCCCGACGACAACCCCGACTTCCTGAAGTCCCTCAAGGACGAGGCTGTGCCTGATGAGAAGCGGGCGAAGGACGAGGCCGTCCTCAAGGACTGGGAGGCGGACCTGCGCCGCCGCGAGGAGGAGCTGAAGAAGCGCGAGCAGGGCGACGACGCCAAGGACAGCGACGGCTGATGGAGCTCCGGCTGCTGGTCACCTTCGAGAAGGTCGCCGGCGTCCTCTCCTTCACCCGCGCAGCCGCCGATCTGCGGTACGCCCAGTCCAGCGTGACCAGCCAGATCCGCGCCCTGGAGTCCTCGCTCGGCGTGGAGCTGTTCGAACGGCTCGGCAGCCGCATCCGGCTCACCGAGGCCGGTGAGCGGCTGCTGCCGTACGCCCGCCGGATCATCGAGCTGTCCGAGGAGGCGCGGGCCGCGGTCGTGGAGACCGAGGAGCCGGCCGGGGCGATCGCGGTGGGCACGATGGAGTCGCTGACCTCCTACCGGCTGCCGCCGCTCCTGGAGCTCTTCCACCACCGTTATCCGAAGGTCCGGTTGGCGCTGCGTCCGACCCTCGGCGACGAGACCCGGCAGGCGCTGCGCCAGGGGACGTACGACATCGGCTTCCTGATGGAGCCGGAGACGGAGCACGCCGGCCTGGAGAGCGAGGTCCTCGCCGAGGAGCCGTTGGTGCTCGTGGCCTCGCCGCGCCATCCGCTGGCGGGGCGTACGGATCTGACGGCGGTGGACCTGGCGGCGGCGCAGCTGGTGGGGACGGAGCCGGGATGTCCGTACCGCGACCTGTTCGAGCGAGAGCTGCGGGACTGGTCTCCGCCGTTCATGGAGTTCGGCACGATCGAGGCGACGAAGCGGGGCGTGGCGGGCGGTCTGGGCATCGCCCTGGTGCCCCGGGTCACCGTCTCCGGGGAGCTGGCGTCCGGGGCACTGGTGGAGCTGGACTGGCGTCCGCCGTTCACGCTCTTCACGCAGATCGCGTGGCGGCGGGGGAAGCGGCTGCCGGCGCATGTGCGGCTGTTCGTGGAGCAGGCGCGGCGGCTGGTGTCCGAGCAGCGAGGGTGACCTTCAGGCCGGCCAGGACGATCAGCGGGACGCCGAGCGCCTGGACGAGGCCGATATGGTGCCCGTACACCGCCCAGTCGGCGAACATCGCGACGGCGGGGTAGGTGAAGGCGAGCACGGCGATCTTCGCGGTGGGCAGCTTCTGGTAGGCCGCGTACATCAGCACGTACATCAGTCCGGTGTGGAGGAGTCCGAGGCCGGCGAGCCAGCCCCACCCGGCGCCGAGCCGGGAGGCCGCGCCGAAGTCGGCGAAGGGCAGCAGCAGCGGGATGCCGGCCAGGACCTGCACGAGGGCGATCAGGTGGGGCCGGACGCCGGTGATCCGCTTGGTGACGATCGTCGACAGCGCGTAGAGCACGGCGGCGGCGAGCGCGAGACCGAGCCCCTTGAGGGAGGCGGTGTCCCCGGGCCGTATGCCGGAGACCAGCACGAGCCCGACGAAGGCGACACCGAGCCAGCCGAACTTCGCCGCCGTGATCCGCTCCCGGAAGAGCACGGCGCCGAAGACCACCAGGAAGAACGGCTGCGTGTGGTAGACGACGGTGGCGAAGGAGATCGAGGCGGCTTCGTACGCCTCGAAGAGGAAGACCCAGTTGAAGACGATGAACACCCCGCCGAGCACGGCGAGTCCCAGCTTCTTCGGCGTGAAGCCGTGCCCGGTGAGGTAGCCCCGGGCGAGGCTGTACGCGCCGAGGGCGGCCGCCCCGAAGAGGCACCGGAAGAACACCACGTCGAAGGGCGACGCCCCGGACTCGACGACGAAGATGCCGAGGGTGCCGGAGAGCACCATGGCGAGGGTCAGTTCGAGGGTTCCCCTGGTCTCGTTTCTCATGTCCACGACGCTACGGAGAGCGGCGGGAACCGGTCCACGAGCCAGTGGGGCGTCCTGCCGATGGGCCCATCGGCCGAGCCGATGGGCCCGCGGAATACCGCCCGGAGGAGCCGGGTTGGACGCAGGGCACTCACGAGACCGGAGCAGACATGAATCCAGACACCCCCCGTGGCGCGGACCGCTCGTTCCTCTTCGTCCTCGGCAGCTCCCGCTCGGACGGCAACACCGAGGTGCTCGCCCGGGCGGCCGCCGCCCAGCTGCCCGCCGACGTTCCGCAACGCTGGGTGGACCTGAACCGGCTGCCCCTGCCCGACTTCCAGGACGGGCGGCACGAGACGGCCTCCTGGCCGGCCGGGGAGAACGAGGAGACGCTGCGGCAGGCCACCCTGGCGGCGACCGACATCGTCATCGCCTCGCCCCTGTACTGGTACAGCCTCTCCGCGCAGACCAAGCGCTACCTCGACTACTGGTCGGGCTGGCTGAACGTGCCGGGCTCGGACTTCAAGCAGCGGATGGCGGGCCGGACGCTCTGGGGAGTGACCGCCATGGCGCACGGCGAGCACGTCGTCGCGGACGGTCTGGCGACCACCCTGAACCACTCGGCGGCCTATCTGCGGATGCGGTTCGGCGGGGTGCTGACCGGGACCGGCTCCCGGCCCGGCCGGGTGCGGGCCGACGAGCAGGCGATGATCGCCGCCAAGACCTTCTTCCAGCGCGAGACCCCGTTCGCCCGTTTCCCCTACGAGGAGGACTCCCCCGAGGTGTGACGGTCCGGGTCCGACGTGTGAGGGTCCCGGCCGCCGCCGGCCCGGTACGAGCGGTCACGGGTGGACCACCGTCGCCGGGTCCGGCAGGTGGCAGACGCACCCGCACACGAAGTGGCGGACCCCGTGTACGCCACTGTCACGCGGCAGATGGTCCCGGCAGCGGTCGTGGCGGCCGACGATGCAGCGCGGGGAGCGGAATTCCGGCTCGGGAGCGGCCTTGAGGGCCCGCGCGAAGAGGGCCACGCTCACGGCATCGGCGATCTCCGGGGTCACCCACCAGGCTGCCCCCGCGCGGTCGCGGTGCGGACCGTCGTGCCCCACGGCGAGCACGCAGACCGAGCCCGCGCACACCGGCCGCACCGCCTCCGCGACGGCGAATACGGACCGCCGCGCGCCGCAGCGGCTCATCGGGCTCCGCCCGCGTGGATGTCCCGCTGGTCGACGTCCAGCCCGACGGTGGCCAGCCACAGCGCCTGCCGACGCCTGCGTTGGACCGCCCGCGCGTTGGGCGGGCCGGCCAGGTAGGGGCGCGCCAGTCGTGACTGGCCTCCGTCGAGGAGCGTCGACTGTTCGCGGGCGTACGGGGATCGCCGGCCAGGGGCTCGGTGGCGCGGCGAGCGGGTCGGCCGGGCCGTGCCCGGACGCTGCCTGCGCGTTCCGGTGGGCGGCAGCGTGAGCGTCAGCAGCCAGAGGAGGGCGGGGATCAGCGCCCAGCCCAGTGCGTGCGCGATAGGGTTCCGCACGTCATCAACTCCGTTGGTAGTTGGTGGCCATGCCCCGGGGCCGGTTGCAGCGGTCGCCGGGGTCTTCGGTGTCCACGAACCTAGAGGTTCCTCACAGTCCTCTGTATACAAGTGCTGAGAGATCCACCCGATCGTGTAGATGCCTATCGCTCTATGTTGGACACATGAGCGAAAACTCCGCCGCAAGCGGTCCCCTGGATCCGTACAGCGCCACACCGCTCTACATCCAGCTGGCCGAGATCATCAGCAAGCAGATCGCCGCCGGCACGCTCGCCCCTGATCGCCCGATCCCCTCCGAGAACCGCCTCGCCGAGGAGTACGGCGTTGCCCGGCTCACGGCCCGTCGGGCCACCCAGGAACTCCGCGAGCGCGGTCTGGTGATCACCGTGCGCGGCAAGGGCTCCTACGTCACCCCTCACGCCCCCGGGCAGGAGTGACCCCTCCCCCGCGCGGCGCGTGATACCTCCGCCCCTCCGGGGAAGAGTCCACCCGTGGACATGGAACAGGCACGCCGGTGGCTTGCCACCGCCGTCGCCGAGGCGCGGGCCGGGCTCGCCGAGGGCGGCATCCCGATCGGGGCCGCGCTGTACGGGGCGGACGGGACGCTGCTCGGGCGCGGGCACAACCGGCGCGTGCAGGACGGGGACCCGTCGACGCATGCGGAGACCGCCGCCTTCCGGGCGGCCGGCCGGCAGCGCTCGTACCGGGGCACGACGATGGTGACCACCCTGTCGCCGTGCTGGTACTGCTCCGGTCTGGTGCGGCAGTTCGGGATCTCGCGGGTCGTCGTCGGGGAGGCGAAGACCTTCCACGGCGGGCACGACTGGCTCGCGGAGCACGGGGTCGAGGTCGTGGTGCTCGACGACCCCGAATGCGCCGCGCTGATGGGGGAGTTCATCGAGAAGCATCCGGCTCTGTGGAACGAGGACATCGGCGATGAGTGAAGCGCGCCTTCCGACGATCGATCTGACCCGCGATCCGGCCGGGCAGCTGCCCGCCGTCGACCTGGCCCTGCGCGAGGCCGGCTTCCTGCTGGTCACGGGGCACGGTGTCGACCCCGGTCTTCGGGCGCAGATCCGGGCGGTCGCCCGGCGCTTCTTCCACCTCCCGCCGGCCGTCAAGGAGCCGTACGCGGTGCGGGTCGGTGGGCGGGGCTGGCTCGGGCCGGGTGCGGAGGCCAACGGTTACGCGGAGGGCACGGCGACCCCGCCCGATCTGAAGGAGTCGCTCTCCTTCGCGGCGGACGAGCCGACCGGGGATCCGGCCGTGGACGCGGAGTGGTTCCTGCCGAACACCTGGCCCGCCGAGGTGCCCGAGCTGAGGCCGCTGGTGGAGACGTACCTGGCGCAGATGCAGGCGCTGTCCGACCACATCCTCGACCTGCTCGGCGAGGCGCTCGGGGAGGAGCGGGACTTCTTCACCCGGCACACCGGGCACCCCACGTTCGGCTTCAACATCAACTGGTATCCGGGGCAGGAGCGGACGGGCACCCCGGAGCCGGGCCAGTTCCGGATCGGCCCGCACACCGACTTCGGCACGGTCACGGTCCTGGACCGGGAGGCGGGCAAGGGCGGTCTGCAGGTGTTCACCGACTCCGGAGGCTGGCAGGACGCTCCGTACGATCCCGCCGCGTTCACCGTCAACATCGGTGACATGATGGCCGGTTGGACGGGTGGCAGGTGGCGCTCGGGACGCCACCGGGTGCTGCCGCCGCCGGCCGACGAGCCCGCCGAGGAGCTGATGTCGCTGGTCTACTTCTACGAGTGCGATCCCGGGACCACGATCCACGGCATCGAGTCACACAGCTACCTGAGGGCCCAGCTCGACGCCATCGCCACGGACTGACAACAGCTCCACAACAGAGTCGAAAAGGCTGCCGCTTTCCCAACTCTCTGTCGATATCCTGTAGTTGTCTGTGACGGGGGTGACGGGGCGTGGACAGAGAGCTGTACGGCCGCGAGGCGGTCTTCCAGGATTCCGGACTCGCCGCGCGGCTCGTCGGGCTGACCCCGTACCGCTTCGCCCGCACCGCGTACGAGCACGGCGACGACCCGCCGGTCACCGTCTTCACCGGCGGCCGCGGCATGGGCAAGACGGCCCTGCTCAAGCAGGTGCGCAACGCCTACAAGGGTGCCACCCCGCTCGCCCTCCTCGACTGCGCGCACATCGAGCCGCCCGCCGACCACGGGCCCGGCTGGAACGAGCTCACCGGCGCGCTCGCCGAGCTCGCCGGGCAGCTCGCCCCGCGCGGATTCGCCAGCGCGCCCGTGGAGTTCCCGCGGCTCTCGCTCGGTCTGGTCGCCGTCGCCTCCACCAGCTGGTCGCGGGAGGACGAGGAGCGGGCCCGGCACGATCTGCAGCGGCTCGGCCCGGTCCTCGCGACCGTCGACGCGGCGAAGGGCGCCGGTGCCACCTGGGTCACCAAGGTCCTCAGCAAGCTGGCGGCCAACTTCGCCGAGGCCACCGCGCCGATGGCCGGGCTCCTCGCGGAGGCGACCGTGGAGACCGTCCTGGAGGAGGTCTTCGGCCGCAGCCAGCGCAGATCCGAGAGCTGGTACGGGAACTACCGCAACGCCGGCGGCCGCGGCAAGATCGGCCTCCAATACCTCGCCAACGACTTCGAGCAGGGCGGCCGGCGCCGCCAGGAGGCCGAGAGCTTCCTCGTCGGCGCGCTCGTCGAGGACCTGAACCGCGCGTTCACCGGTCTGCTGCGGGCCGGTGCCCGCAGCGGCCGGCCCGTCCTCCTCCTCGACAACGCCCATGAGCCGCTCGGCCGTCGCCTGATCGAACCGATCCTGCGGGACCGCGCCGCCGGACGTCGCGACCGGGTCGTCGTCCTCGCCTCCTCCCGGGTCGGCGACCACGAGGGAATGCGCCGCGCGACCCGGCTGAGGCTGCCCGAGACGGCCCGGCTGGCCCCCTGCCCGCGCGGCACGGACGTCACCTCCGGCATCCTCGCCGTCGAACTCACCCCGCTCTCCCCCGCGCACGCCCAGTCGGCCTTCGACCGGCACGACCCGGCCGGCCGGACCCCCGCCGACCTGGCCAGGGGCGTCCACCGGCTCACCGGCGGCCGCCCGCTGGGAGTGACCCTGCTCGGCCGCACCGCGGGCGAGGCGCCGACGGAGCTCCGAGCGGCCCTCACCCCGGGCGCGCTGCTCGACCTGAGGGTGGAGCTGCGGGAGGACGCCCCGCCGGTGCCGGTCGCGCCGACACTGCTCGCGGAGCTGCTGCCGGGCGAGCACCACGGCCGGCTCGCGGTGCTGGCCGCCGCCCACGACGAGACGTCCGCGCGGCTCCTCGCCCACACCCGGCTGCCCGGGGAGTCCCCGGACGGGGACATGGCCCTGGAGGTCCGCGACCGGCTGCGCGCCGAGGGCTGGCCCGAGAGCCCGGAGCACTTCGTCGCCGACCCGCTGCTGCGCGCCCTGCTGCTGCACCGGCTGCGGTTCGAGGACGGCGAGGGGTACGCGACCTGGCGGGCCGTCCACGAGACCCTGCACCGGCACTACGACCTGGAGGCCGGGCTCGCGTACCGGCTGCACCACGAACTGGCCCTCGGCCGCACCCAACAGGCCGTGACCCATCTGCGGGTCACGTTCCCCCGCCCGGACGTCGAGCAATGGCTGGCGCGGCTGCGGTTCATCGCCTCCGCCCCCTACCCGCGCACCCGCGACCGGACTGGCCCCGATCCGCGCCGGGCCATCGCGCTCGGGCAGCAGCCGCCCGATCTGATGCCGGCCGGACTCGACGCCGACACCACCGAACTCCATCTGCGGCTGAGACGGTTGCTGCACGCTGTCTGGCTGCTGACCGACCCGCTCGCCCTGCCCGACGGCGAGGTGACCGAGAAGCTGGCGTTCGAGTTGCGCCAGCTCTCCGGTCGCCATCTGACGGGCAACAGACCGCTGTGGGACGCGGCCACCCACTGGCCGACCGACATCCGCGCCTGGCGGGAGCTCTCGCTGTCCCCGGCGCGCGAGGACGGAGTCTGAGGACCATGCTCGCCTGGCTGCGCTTCCACCTCCTGCACACCACTCGGCAGAGGATCACCACGGCGGTGGTGGTCCTGGCCGTGCTCGGCGGACTGACCGGATACGTGGTCAACCGCGCCACCACCCCGGAGGACCGTTCCTGCGCCAAGGGCGTGGAGCGCCCCGAGGGCAGTACGGAATGCATCGGCGTCAACGGCGACGGATACGACTTCGGCGTCTCGTCCCTGACCGAGGTGGCCGGGCTGATCCGCGAGGAGAACCGCGCCCTGAAGCCGGGCGAGTACGCGACGGTCGCCCTGCTGCTGCCGCTGACCTCGCCGGACGCCGGGATGCAGGTCAAGGTCCTGCACGAGGTGCAGGGTGCCTACGCCCGGCAGTACCGCGCCAACCACGAGTCCAACAGCGAGACCCCGAAGATCCGGCTCGTGCTCGCCAACACCGGCAAGGGCAACGCCCATTGGCGCACGACCGTGGATCGGCTGAAGACGATGACGGGCGGGGAGGACCGGCTGCGGGCGGTCTCCGGGGTCGCCACCTCCTCGACCGAGATACGGCAGGCGGTGGCGGCGCTGACCGGCGCGGGCGTCGCCGTCGTCGGCACCACGATCACCGCCGACGACATCGCCAACGGCCCCGGCGCCGGCAACAACCGCTTCCCCGGTCTCGCCCGCGTCTCCCCCACCAACGGCGACGAGGCCAAGGCGCTGGCGCACTTCGGGAAGGTCGATGCGGCGAAGGCGCTGCTGGTGCAGGACACGCGGACCGGCGACCACTACACGGACACGCTGAAGTCCGCGTTCGCGGCCTCGCTCAAGGGCGCGCCGTACGAGCCGCAGCTGTTCACCTCGCCCGCCGACCCGACGGAGGAGGGGACGACGGCGAACACGTTCCGCCAGATCACCCATCTGATCTGCGACACGAACGCGGAGACGGTCTTCTTCGCGGGCCGGCACACCCAGCTGCGGCAGTTCATCAACGCGCTGGGCTCGCGCGGCTGCGCGGACCGGGCGTTCACCATCCTGACCGGTGACGAGGGCTCGTACCTGGGCGCGGACCGCAAGCTCAACCGGGCCGCGCTGAAGGCCAAGCTGACCGTCCGCTACGCCTCGCTGGCTCACCCGGACGCCTGGAAGCCGGCGCCGGGCCGGCCGGTGCCGGGGACGGGCGGTTCGACGGCCGCGTACGACACGTTCCTGACCGACATCGCCCGCGCCTCGAAGAAGCCGGTCGCGCTCGCCGACGGGCAGGCGATCGTCGCGTACGACGCGATGGCGACGGCGGTGCATGCGATCCGCCAGGCGACCCCGCAGGGCGCGCAGTACCCGGAACTCGCGGACGTGGTCACGCAGTGGCCCCAGGTGAAGGGCTCGCTCCGGGTCGACGGCGCGAGCGGCTGGCTCTGCCTGGACAACTTCGGCAACCCCTTCAACAAGGCGGTGCCGATCGTGGAACTGGCCCAGGACGGCTCGCAGAAGTTCGTCCAGATCGCCTGGCCGGAGGGCAAGGCGCCGACGAAGAACTGCCTTCCTCCGCAAGGAGGTTGATCCCTCCGACCTGACACCGAGCGGCCGCCGGGTACCGAGCGGTACCCGGCGGGCCCCCCCCCGACGAGAGCCCGCGGGGCGGGTGGGTGAGGGGAGGTCCGACGGGGGGGGACGGGCGGCCCGCCGGGGCC
>NZ_JBHWBS010000121.1:0-6886 GCF_042735655.1 Streptomyces sp. NPDC059567
GGCGGTGCTGCGCACCGCTGGAGGGGCCCGCTCCCGGGCCCCTGATAGCCCGTCCGCTTCGCTCCCGGGCCTTGCCCGCTTCGCGGGCGGCTGGCTGGGTGTCAGGGGGCTTGGGTGGGCTGGTGACGGGGCGTTTGGGATGAGAGGTCCTGGGCTCCAGCTCCGCCGCCCAGGAGGGGCGTGAGGCTCCCCGTTACCTGACCACTGGGCCGACTCCGGACATGCATGAAGCCTGACCCCGCTGATGCGGGGTCAGGCTTGCACGGCCATGCAGCTATCCGATGATCTTGAGCGTGACCAGTTCCAGGTTCTTACCCTTGCCCGTGGTGCCAACCGTGATGTGATCGCCACGGAAAGGACCGATCCACCCAAGGTCCTGCACCTGGGCAATACCCTCCAGGCTCCCGTACGACAGGGTGATCTTCACCGCTTCCATAGGCAGAGCCTGACCGACGGTCCCCACCGTCTTCACCTGGCCGGAGGCCACACAGTCACCGTACGGAGCCTGCCAGCCCACATTCCGTATATGGGCATCAGCGCAGAAGTAACCCCGTCCCCAGATCTGAATATCCATGGCCTCGATCGCCCTGTTCTCCCCTACCGTCCCAGCGAACTGCCCATCACAGTTCCACTCCATCCAACCCTTGCCTGCAACATGAGCCCGGTAACAGACCTTCACAGCCTCCGGTGCGGCCTGGGCCACTCCCCCGCCCACCACAACCAAACCCAGCACAGAACAGAACGCCAGGAACAAACGAACAACACGCCTCACGGCAACCCCCTACAAACCGGTTAGAACAACGGCTCGAACATACAGCACCTTGATCATCTACAACCCGGCGAGACCACCCACCGTGGACAACCGGCCCCAGTCACACCACCCGTGCCCACGCCGACGCATCAACCAGCACCAGAGATGACGACTTGAACCAGGGACGTCCATGTGGGTTCCGGTCTGCCGGGTGTGCATCAGACAAGGAGCCAATGTAGCGATGGCGAAAATGTAGGACACCCGATGCCCACCCGCAGATCCTCCCCGGCACGTCATCGCAAATCGTTCTCCCGACAAAAGCAGCCTGAGTCCCGGAGGGCAGGGCGAGCCCGTGGGTTAGGCGGACGAGCTGGTAAGGGCCGGGGCGGCTATCAGGGTGCGAGGCGAGGTGAGCGCTGGACGGCATGGTGACGCCGGGCACTCGGGGGCCGGCGTTCGAGGACGGCTGCAACGAGGGCTTTGCAGCCGTGAGCGAGGACCTGGTGAGAATCGCGGACCGGGAGCGGCTCGCGGGCCGGTCAACCACGACAGTGAACTGACCGTACACATCGCGTACATGAAGCAGCATGAGCATGCCGATCCGGTGCGCCAGGAGGCGTTCATCCGGAAGACCGTCCCGCCGACACCCACCCGAACACCACGACGCGGCGGCGGGCGCATCCTGGAGGCGCCAAGGCCGGCGGACTGCCCACCGCGAGGAGCAGCAGGCTCGGCACATGGCCCGTGCGCAGCAAGCCAGGCCCGCTCGGCGAACAGGGTCGGTTCAAATAGATCCTGTCGACCCCGGAGAATTCGTTTGATCAAGCTCCGAAAATATCTAACAGAGGCTGACCTTCACGTCAGAATCAGGGAGCATTTTCTGCAAGATCTTCTGCGTGCCCGTCCCCGCAGGGCGCGCCACGACGGTGTCCATGATCGGATCCGGAAAGGCGATCACCACTGCTGCAACCACGCTGGAGAGTTCATCTGCGGTGGGTGCAGGGATGTGCCCCGTGGTGACTCGCGCCACGACGGTTCTGGGACGCGTGCGGGACAGTGGGTTGTCCGTGCTCGGGCATACCGTCTGGCCCATGACAAACAGACCCTCTGACCACTGGCGTACCTGGATGGCCGAGAAAGCCCGCGAGATAGTCTCGGTGGGGGACGCAGGCGGGTTTGTGCCCAATGCGAGTGTGCACTGCGAGTTGAACTACGCCCTCCCCGAGGACGGGGCTGGTTATCGTCGCCTCGTGGAGGAATGGTTCGCCGACGCTGCCCAAGACCTCAGCGCGGCTGAACTGGATCCCTTCGCGCACGACCTCGACCTCTCGGGCCGTGGAGCGGCGCTACGGAACCGGGGCTCCCCGTGCGGTGAGCCCGGGGAGCTCTGGGACAGCCTGTGGGTCGCAAGGATGAGCCGAGGCAGACGGACGCGTTCCGGCCGGGTCTGGTCGCCGAAGGAGTGGGCGTCGTTCCTCGACGACCTCGAAAAGGTGCCGCTGGTGGTGACGCTCAGATTGACGCGGCTGGGTGCGGACGGATTTCCCGCAGGCCCGTGGCTGACGGTCACCGCCGAGCGGGACTTCGATGCTCCCCATTGGGTGCAGCTCATGGCCGACCGGTCGGCGGAGGAGTTCTTCGCCCAACCGCTCCCTCGACGTCCAGCGCCAGTGGACCGAGTTTCTCCACCGCCGCCTCTCTGCAGCAGGACGGACATGTCTGTTCGGAAGCCTTGACGGACGACGTCGACACCACGACGCATCAGACGGCGCTTGAAGCCGCACTGGGGTTGTTCCAGGACGAGACCCTCGTAGAACTCGACACCACCCTTCGCGGCTACTCATGGACCTCGGTGTGCTCTACCGGCGTCGCGGACCGTCTGGGCGGCGCTGACGCGCTGCGCGGCTCCGAGGCGTTCGCGGATGTCACAGTCCTGGCCGACGGCGGCCTGGTGCTGCAGGCGACCGAGGATATTCGGACCTACACCCCCGACCGGATCGGCATGGTCCACCGCCAGCTCCGGTACGTACTACCTCCCGGACACCCCACTCGCGGAATCTCGGACACGACCCCGCGTCTGGCCCTCGAGAAACCTGAACCAGGGAGAGCTGCCCGACCACATGACTGCCGGACCGGAGAACCGGGCATGCCCCGCACCGCACCCCGGCTTCGGCCGCAACATCGTCAGCGCGCGTCCAGGTGACGCGGTAGGCCGGCTCGGGCAACAGGGATCATTGACGAGCCGGGCCTCTCAAAGGCGCCCACCCGCGTCGGAGTCTTCGGTCGGCGTTCAGCTTCCCGCGCCGGAGACTCGTGAGCTCCGTCGAGCCACCATCATTGCCATCGCGCGAGGACGGCCCGGGCCCACCGTCGCAGCACGGACGGGCCCAGCATCGGAGCCCGCATCACGCACAGCGCGAAAAGGAGCTGCCCCACCACCGGAATCAGGAGCATCTCCACGAAGTTCCCGAAAAGCAGAAACCAGGTGGGGAGCAGCAGGAGTACAGCCAACGGCGCCCGGAAGGCCATGCTGTCCCACGCCTTCGACGCAAGCCCGTAGACACAGCTGATCACAATGGAGGGGATTCCAATGAACGGGAAGAAGTCGAGTCCAGTCTCCGGGACCTCCGCTTCCGGGGGCAACGCGGCCTCCACAAGTACCCACGTGAGCGCGAACACCAGGACGTAGCGCACAACCAGATCCACGAGTCGCAGCACGATCACACCCGCTCCCGGCCTCTTCCACGGATCCTCCTCACTCATGATCCAGTCGACGAGTCGCAGCACCATCACACCCGGTCCCGGCTTCTTCCACGGACCCGCCTCGTTCACGGTCAAGTCCCCCTCGCAGCACGACAAATGAGTACGGCTCACCGGCAGGCGGCCACAACAACGGCCATCCTGCCAGGGGTATTGAACGCGTTCAATACGCGAGGTCACGGGCTGAACAAGCCTTGTGGCAGCAGTCACCGCGCACGGACTGCACCGCAGCAGGCTGCCTGGATAGCCTCGTCGGCACCTCTCGGTGGCCCCGGACATGCGATTGGCCCCCTCGCTCTGATGGTGAGGGGGCCAATGCGTTGGTAGCGGGGGCAGGATTTGAACCATGCGACCTCTGGGAGCCCAGCGAGCTACCGAGCTGCTCCACCCCGCGTCGGCGACGATGGAGGATCCAGGGCACCGCATCGGTCAGGGCTACTCCCTCGACCGCACTCCATCCGTCACAGCCGAGTACCGGCGATCACGCCGCGCACGACCCGCGGCCCACCGGCCGGGCCGGTCAGGTGCAGGGACGGGACCGCCGCCATCCACGGTCGCGGGCGCTCGCGGTCATCGAACCAGCACACCTCCACCGCGTACCGAGCGGTGCGCTCGAGCATGCCATCCTCGGTGATCGGTGAAAGCTGGGCCTCCAGCGCGAACCGCCTGCCCTCCGGGGAGACGGCCAGGACGTCAGCCCGCCATGCGGCGCAGCGGCTTCCAGGAAGGCGCTCCACCCGGCGGCGCGGGTCGCAGCGGCGAGATCAGACTTCAGCAGCAGGTGCCCCATGCTCTCCCCCCGCGAGGGGACAGTCCGGCGTACGACGCCGATGTGCAAAGTGCGGCAGCCCCAGCACCGAGACGCGGGCGACCATCCGCCCCTCACAGGCCCCGCAATGCAACGGCGCCCGCGCCCGGTGGACCTCCTGCCGATCAACGCCACATCCCAGATCAGGCCGGGTGGCATCCAGCCTCCCGTACTCGGCATGCTCAGCGGTAAACGGCATTGCCAAGTTCTTCCCGACGCCCGCCGAGCGCACTCGTGCCAACCGTCCCTGAGCGCAGCGGCCGGGGGTTGGAGGCGGCGTTTGCACGACGCCCTCGGCAAGGACGCGTCCGACCGCGTCGCCGAGGCCCTGGAGGCCGTCGGGCGCGGCCCGTTCGACACGCAGCGCCGGGGATCGCTGGACTGGGGGCCGACACCCCGCCGACGCGACCGACGTAGGCCGCCCGATCCTCGTCGCTCCGCTGGTCGATCGACGACCACAAGAACGTGACCGTCACAACGCCGGATCCTGCAGAGCAGACCGTCGGAGCACCTGACGCGCCATCATCGACAAGGGTGCGGCGTCCTTCCCCATTTCCGCCCAGGGAAGCCCCATCGTGCCCACACCGCCCCAGTGGTCGAACGTCGACGACTTGCCCCGCAACCGGGGTATGCGCGTGTTCGTCGCCCTGAACCTGCTATTGGTGGTCATGATCCCCGCCGTCACCATCGCGTGGATCGTCAACGTCTCGAACCTCCCGCTCCCGGTGGAGACTCGCCACCGCCGCCGCGTGCGCGGCAGCGCTCCTGTCCGGGCCCGCATGGATGCTGACCCGCAGGCGCGAGGCCCCGAGCTGGGCCAGGCCCGCACGGTGCGTCCTCGGCGTGGCCGCCGGCCTGGGCGCCGCGGCCGTCTCCGCCGGGGGCTCCATGGCGAACGCGCCCGCCCTGAGGGGGGGCACCGCCGCCATCGTGACCGCGGCCGTCCTGTTCACCTTCTTCGGCCTTTTCATGCCCGTCGCAGGAGCGTGTGCGATCGACGGCCTGCGGCGCGAAACGGCGGCGATCGACGCCGCCGACACCAAGGCCCGGGTGGCGAGGATCGTCACCGACGCTGAGACCGCACGAGCCGAAGCCAGGCGGGCAGCCGAGAAGCGGATTCGCGAGCACGAGGCTACCCTGGCCACGCTCGGTGACGATCACGAGGCGCAGATGCTCCGGATCAGGCAGGCCGCGGAGGCCGAACACGACCGGCGGCTGCGCGAGATCGAGGGGGACTTCCGGCAGCCCCTGAACGTCGAGCTGGCCCGCGCGACCGTATGCGAGGAATGCGCCCACCGTGACCGCCTCTGGGCAGGCCGTGGCTCGAACGCCGCGTACGTGTACGTGATCCTCCACGAGGAGTACGCCGCGGTGAAGGTGGGGCGTCTCCACCCGGGCCTCCCGCGCAAGCACGTCGAGACCATCACCCTCGGCGGCGGTGCGGCGAGGACCAAGAGCAGCGGGACGTACCGCTGAAACTCGGCGCATGGATCGCGTGCGGGCGCAGCAGTGGGCCGGACAGGAGGTTCCTGTCCGGCCTCGCTGTCGTCAGGTACCGGCTTCCGTGGCTGCGTCTGGGCGACGGGCGGCCGATCAGGTCCGCTTCACCGGGTCGTGGGGGCGGGGCGGCACCCGCCGTCAGGCCGTCGTCGTCCCGGACCACGCCGTCACCACGGCGCGCACCGGTTGGCGCATCATGCGCGCCCCGGCCTAGGGGGTGTCTTTCCGATCATCGGATCGTTGGTGGACTGGCTGGTCGCGATCGACTCCACGATCGTCCGTGCCCGCCAGCACGCGGCCGCCAAAGGGGGCTCGAAGAACGCGGCCTGGGACGCTCCCGCGGCGGGCTGACCAGCAAGCTCCACCTTGCCTGCGACGGCCGTGGCCGCCCCCTGGCCTTCCTGATCACCGCCGGTAACCGCAACGACTGCACCCAGGCCGAAGCCGTCATCAGCAAGATCCGCGTGCCGCGGCCGGGCCCCGGCCGGCCCCGGACCCGGCCCGACCACGTCGTCGCCGACAAGGGCTACTCGGCCCGCACGTTCCGGGCCTACCTCCGCCGGCGCGGGATCAAGACCACGATCCCCGAACGCGTCGACCAGCTCGCCGGCCGCAGACGACGCCGCGAACGGCCCTGCGGGTTCGAAAAGGCCGCCTACCGGCGGCGCAACGTCGTCGAACGCTGCTTCCACCGCCTCAAGCAATGGCGCGGCATCGCCACCCGCTACGACAAACACCCCGACCGCTGCCTCGCCGCCATCACCCTCGCCAGCACACTCATCTGGCTCGACCAATGATCGACAAGACACCCCCTAGCCGTGCCCGCTTCTCGTCACCAGCGCCGCCCCTCGCCGCGCACGAGGGGACGGAAGCCGAACGCTCAGACGGCCACCTGCGATGCCCAGTCGTAGTGCCCTGGCCTGCGGTCCCGGTGACAATGAGCCTGCCTCTGTGACATCTGTCGTGGGGGGGGGGGGCGGGGGGGGCGGGCGGACAGTCTCCTCGCGCCGCGCCCGGGGCCGGCTCGGAGGCTGTGCCGCGGGCGCGTCGAGGTAAGACGCGAGCTC
>NZ_JBHWBS010000121.1:6896-21799 GCF_042735655.1 Streptomyces sp. NPDC059567
GGCGTCCTGCGTGATCTGCCCGGTCTCCGTCGCCTGATAACCTGGCGCGGCTGCCCCCCCCCCCCCCCCCCCCAGCGCCGACGCCCCACCACGGTGCATGCGCTGACCTGCCGGTCTTCATGGCTACGGCACCTGTGCTGTCACCTGCTGAGCACGCTACTTGTCACAAGCGGTTGTTAGGCACGTCTTCTGTCACCGGTCTATCACGTGCTGTTGTAAGCGCCTGCGGGCCGGTCCTTCTGCACGTCAGACTCGGTGCATGTCTGCTCTGTGGAGTTTGCTAGCGGCCCCTGCCGGAGCGGTCGTGACCACGCTGATCGGTGTGTTCGCGGGGAGTGTGGTCAGCAGGAGGACGCAGGACAGACACTGGGTCCGGGACCAAGTGTCTGCGACGTGCGCGCGTGTGCTGCGCGAATCATCAGGTCTACTCGTGGACCTCAGCGAGATGGAAGCCGGTCGCCCCGACGCCATCCCTCAAGGCGTGGTGCTCCCAACCACGATCGACTGGCGACCGTGGAATGAGGCCTTGAGCATGGTGAACCTTGTCGCTGACAAGGACATTGCGGAAGCTGCTCACGCCCTTGATGAGCAGATATGGCGTCTCCACACCATGGTCAAACGTGGCCTGACCCCCGAGGAAAGCTGGCTCGTTCTGCGCTCGGGTATCGAAGCAGCGCAGAACAACTTCATCACCGTCGCGCGCCGCCGGCTCTCACTTGCTGGAGACCCACTCCAACGCTTCTCTGGGCGGCCTGCTCCGGACGACCCGATCTGGACCTCGTGAACTGGCCGATGGCATGAGGCCCTGCCCTGTCGCAGCGCAATTGGCGGGAGCCACGATGCTGACCTGCGTTGTTGCCATGCCGTTTGAGAATCTCGGGCTCGCTGTTCTCAACCAACGAACATGGCAGTCGTGGGAGAGGCTCCGTCCTTACCGGCCCTGGTCGAGGGGATCGTCGCCAAGCCGAACACTGAGCTGGGCGCCCAGTTCCTGGAACCCCAGAGCTACAGCCACACGCTGTGATGGATAGGGCCGTGCTCTCCACTGCGGCAGCAACCCGGCATCGAGGGCATGTGCCACTGCCGCGGACGCCACGGCCCGGGCCAGTCGCCGGCCCCGACAGTGCGGGGCAACCAGCACACTCAGGTGGGCTACCGACCGCGGCCAGGACCGGTACCCGGCTGCGGCTACGACCTCATCGCCCCGGCAAAGACAGAACGGGGGGGAAGAGATGTCCTCCAGACCGCTCTCGCCGGCCTCCTCCTCCCCGGCCAGGGCCAGCAGCGCGGCCAGGCCGCCATCACCGATCGGCAACTGCTCGACTCCGGTACCTTCATACGCAGGAAGAAAGCCGTCCCGGCCGAGATAGAAGAGCGAAGCCGGCCCGAGAACATCAAAAACGGGCAGCACCGCACGCAGACGAGCGATTTCCACGACCTCTTCGCGGGTCATCCTCCGCGCGGCGTCGTCCACCATCCCGGCAGCCTGCCCGCTCGGCGCAGTGACGAGGGTGGCGTCACCAATCCGCACAATCCCGGTCCACGATGGCGGACACAACCGCGACCCGGGCACGACCACAACGTCGACCACGCCCGCGCCTTGGAACTCGACTAATGACCCCGCTACCGACTCCGGCCGTGCACGCCCGCGCCTGCCGGGTAGCCGCCGAGATCGTGGCGGCCGCGGCCGCCGACCCGGACGTCGCCACCGAGCTCCTGCTCGAGCTCGCCGTCGTCCTTCAGCAGCAGCTGGATCAGCCCGCCGACCAGGCACCGCCCACCGCCGCCATGCCTCCGGCCTGAGAGGTCGTGGCCGTAGCGGAGGCTTGGCCCACGGGGGCGTGGCTGTCCGCTCCTGGCGTACTACGGGCATCGCGGTGCGGTGGAACTGCCCGGCATCGACAACGGGATCCGGGTCGATGACGCTGCCCTCCGTCATTGCCCGGCTTGGCAGGTGTCTGTCCCAACTGTCGTACGGGCGCGGTGGATGACACGGTGTCGGTTTCGCCACAGCCGACCGTACAAACCGCGTACAAACCGCGTACACGGAACAGTCCTGGGTGTTGCGGGCTGGCTGGCCAAGCTTGGAGCGCGCAGGGCGCACCACGCCAGGATCGTGGAGGACCTCGCGGAGCAGCAGGACCCGAGGCGTTCCAAGCCCGTAAGGACAGACGCGAGCGGGATAGAAGGGCACATGAGACCCCGGAAAAGAGACGCATCAATGGAAAAGAAACACTCCGCCCTCATCAGAGAGAAGTCGTAGATGCGGTCATCAGTGTCATCGAATGATCTGCAAGATCACTCGTGCCCCGGGCGAGGACTGCGGACCTAGAAGATCACGGCGACCGGATCCAGGAAGAGCCTCGTCACCGTGCCCAGCGCGGAGGAGCTCCACGCGGGCCGTGTGCTGGTGCTCGCACCCTCGCTGGACCAGCTGGCGCAGACCGAGGCCGCGTGGCACGAGAAAGGCCGCAGGGGCCCGATGATCGGGTGTTCTCGCTACGGAAAGGAACGTGCCGTTCGCCAGACATGGACGAGTTCATCGAGTGGGTGCGGCCCCTCGACAAGGTGACCGTGTTCGCTACGTACGCCTCCTGAGGGCTCGGCACGGGCCGCTGGCCGTCAGGACAGCGCGTCGGCCCGTCCTCGTACGCGGATGAGTCGAACAAATCGAGAGGGCGCAGGAACGCCCGGGCCGGGCCGGACCTGGCAGACTGTGCGCCGCCTGAGGGGAGATCGTCGTGCCGGAAGAGCTGACCGTCCGCCGCATACTCGGGGACCAACCGTTCGCCGAGATCGGCCGGCCGGAGTGGGCGGTGACCGCCACACGTCACGGCTGCGTCATCACGGCCGGCGACCTCGGCCACGTCCCGTGGCACGGCACGGGTCGCTGGCTCGGCCACCGGATCGGCGTGTACGAAGCCGACACCCTCCGGCCGCGCCATGTCGTCGCCTCCCGCCACTCCGTATGTGCCATCGAGCCTCACCCGGAGCTGCCGATCGTCGCCGTGGGCACCGGCCGCTACGACGGTTCGTGGGACTTCGAGGGACAGCTGCTTGTGCTGCACCTCGAGACCGGGCGCGTGACGGACCTGCTGAGCAAGAGCCGCCAAGTGCGGCACCTGCGCTGGCTGGAGGACGGCAGGCTCGCGATGCTGCTCTCCCCCGAGGACAAGGATGGCGGTTTCCGCACAGGCTTCGAGCTGGCCGTCGCGGCGGACGACTGGCTGTCCGCTCCGGCCGGTCTGATCGACCCCGACCACGTTCGCCATCCGATGGTCGAAAGCGGGCTCCTCTACGACCCCCATGCGGAGGACGCCCTCGCCCGGCTGACGGAGGGCCGGTGGCGGCGGCGGGCGGAAGTACGGGACCTCACGGTGCTGGCCGACGGCAGGGTGCTGGCTACCGGCCGGCACACGGACCTCGAATGCTGGGATCCGTCCGGCGCGCTGAGCTGGGCTCTACCAGCCGGCGGGGAGGGAAGCGTACAGGTCGAGGCGGCCCCTGACGACGAGTCGGCGTGGGTGACGTACCGGGGCTTTTGCCGCGACGACGGGACGGGGCGGCTGATCGACCGGGCGACCACAGTTCGGCGGATATCGACGGCGGACGGCGGTGTGGTGGACTGCGTGGACATGCCATCGGCCCCCGCATGGAGCGCCACGGGCGAGGGCTGGCTGGCCCTGCGCCCGCTGGGGCGCGACGCAGAGGCCACGCTGCTGCTCGACCCCGCCCACCAGGAGGCGGCACAAGTCGGGCTTGCGCCCCGCCGCTCCAACTCCCCGGCGCTGCGCGTCAGACACAGCACCCGTCTGCTGTACGTGGACGCTCCCGGCCCGGACGGCGACGCGCCGTGGATCCACGCGATCGAGCCGCCAGGCGCCCACGGCCCCGCCACCGTACGCGCCCTCTTCCCCCTGCACTGGGACCCAGCGTCCGCACTCCAGCCCTGGTGCGGCCCCGCCGTCGAGCTGGGAGACACCCTCATCCAAGCAGGCCGGTCGTACGAGCGGGGCCCCACCTACGCAGAAGCCCGCAAGGGCACGTACGTCGTGAACCGCCGGCTTCCGGACGGAGCAACACGCTGGGTGTACAAGACCGACCAGCCGCTCGCCGGTCTCGACGGCGACGAGCGCAAGGTGTACGTCGTCTACCTCACAGGCAAGGTAGAGACCCTCGACACGGCAACGGGCGAGATACGGCACCGGCACACCCTGCGCGCGCACGGCCACCCGGTCACACCGATGTCCGTCACATTCCGGGCGGACCAACAGCGACTGGCCGTGGGAACGGTGGACGGGAGGATCCTGGACTGCACGGTCCCCGGGTGACCGGGCCAGGACCCACAGCCACCCACCACTCAGCCCAGGTACCCGGCCAGTCCCACGCTGATGCCCTCCCGGGCCGCGGACGTAGCAAAGCAGATAGCCGTCCCCGAACCGGGCGATCTCGCCGAGGAGCTCGGCACCATTCAGGTGCTGCCCCGTCCGGCACAGGGCCCGGCCGAGTTCACGGCGTCCCGGCCAGCGACAGATGGCTGCGTCAGTGGCAACCGACTCCAGTGGTAGGTCAGTCCTGACTCCGCTAAGGGGTGTCCAGAGCAAGATCTGAATGCGAGAAGTGACTCCACAGCCAGCGACTCCGCAGTGGATATTGGGGGCATCCTGGGTCTGCTGCCCTCCTGGCCACTCCGGGAGACGGGATTCCATCAAGTCGCGGGGAAACGGAGGCCGTCGGCCACGTCACCAACTGGGTGGCCGCCAGTGGTGATGTGCTGGGCCGGTGGATCGCCCGCGCAGTACCCGCGCCCACGCCGAAGGCCCCGACCGGTGATAGGGCCCTCTCGTGCCCGACCACACCTCGTTGAAGCCACGCGACGCGTCGTAGATGTCAGCCTCGATGACGACCACGGAGAAGTAGGGAGCACCGGCAGGAATGCGGTCTGCCGGGTGACGGAGCTGACCGCTTCCCGCCATCGCCGTGATCATTTCCCACGGCAATCGTCCGCACGCAATCGCACTGCTGCTCAGAACACGGGGGGCCTGTGAGTCGGGCGGTGGCCGCTGGGTGGGTGAATGGCTGCTGCCCGGCGGCGCGGTAGCGATACTGCGATGGTGTGACCCGCTAGTCCTGTGCGTATGACTGCTCTTCGCTTGTGGCGACGGGCCGCTGGCCTGGCCCTGGCGGGGGCCGTGCTCCTGCCCGGTCGGGTAGCTGTCGCCGAACCGCATGTGCCGCCTTTCACGGCGCCGCATGCCGCAATGTCCGTATCACCTCACGATGCTCGCGCGTTGGCCAGGAGGGTCCTTGCCGAGGATCAGCGGAAACCCGACGACGTCGACCTGTTCTCAGCGCTCACCTACCCTGCCGCTTCTCCCATAGAGCCCGCGAGTGGTCCGAAGCTGTCGGAGGAACAGGTCCGGCGTCAGCTGATCCGGTTCCTGCACCGGCCGACCGGCAGGCACACGGCTCAGGTCAAGCGGTCCCTGGCGCTGTTCGATAGCACCGCAGTGCAAGCCAAGATCGCTGATCCTTCGCTGCGTGCGGCGTTCGCGGCCATGGTCGGGACGCTGTGGGAACCCACTATCAGCCACTTCCTGAACAGTGGCCGGTTCACCACCGCCGCCTTCGGCACCACCAGTCACCCAACCGCCATCCCCCTCGCCTTGTCAGTCGACAATGGTGACGGCACACGCCGGGTCGTGTTCAACGAGCGCTACAACCGAGAGCACTTCGCCCTGTTCATCGGCACCATGGGGCACGAGGTCATGCACGACGACGACCAAAACTCTCTCTCGGAGGAGGCGATCCTCGGGGGCCTCACCTCAATGGTGGACGCGCAGGTGTACTCCCGGCATCCCGACCTAGCCTACGGCGGGACAGAATTGGCACGGCGGGACAACAGTGCTGTGCTGGCGTGGCTGAACTCCAAGAGCCGCGACTCGCCCGACAGCCAGCTCATCGCCCCCACCGGCGTGGGGCTCTTCCCCGGCAACAATCTTCCCCCGCTACCGGACTTCTGGTCGCTGTTCGGCAATCCCGCTGATTCCTCACCCGCGCCCACACTGGTCTTCACCCAGGTCCTGGCACGGCTGGGTCTACCGGGATCGGCGGTGTTCGACAAGTCCACCGCCGAAACCTTCGGTCAGGCGAACGACACCTGGCTCAGCTACCCCGACCGCGTGGGACTCAACGTCCTGCTTCAGACCGTCACGGTGAAGGAGATCGCCGACGAGCACCACCTGTCCAAGGACCGCGTGATCAAAATCCTGTCACTCCGGGACGAGCTGGCCGCAATCGCAGCGCGCCAATCGGCGGCCCCGTAGCCTGCTTCGCCGACGGGCATCCACGCCCGTCGCGCCGCCTACGTCGGCAGAGCCATGACGGTGCCGCCTTCCAGCCGCTTCTCGACTCCCATCGCGTGCCCGCGGCACCTCAGCCACGCTGTTCCTGAACACCCCCGACAAGCTGCAGTCGCCCAGTCACCTGCAGGGCCCCGTCGGTGGATCCGAGGCCCCCAGGGGCCGAGGATGCACCGCTCCGTAGGCGCGAAGAGCCGCATTCCGCCACCTGCACAGCGCCAGTACCGTGCGCCGCCCGAGATCGGCGCTTGAGTGTCATCGCTCTCCGGCACCACGGAACCGGCACCAGAACACCGAACAACAGCCCCCGCCCCGACAACCTCGCCGGAACGTACAGCAGACCCAGCAGCGCCCCGAACCATCCAGGTCCGGGGCGCTGCTGCTTGTTGCTCAGGCTTCGACGTAGGCCACGATCGTGATGCCGCGCAGACTCGCAGACCGGCGACACTTGTCACGGTCCCTCCGCGAGCACGCAACAGTCCCCCACCAGGCAGGGAGTCACCCGACCCGCATCCGACCACTCCTTGCTCTTGTAGCTCCCCTACGCGGGGACTTCTCGCTTCTCGCCGCTCGAATCGACCAGATGGCACCCCAAGATGAGGCAGACAGATATGCCGAGCACAGCCCGCGCTGATCAGCGCGACCTGGCCACCGCACGCCTGGCAAACGGCAAGACGGAAGGAACCGGTACGGCACTCGCCGCGCTCCTCAGGCACAGGGCGCCCGCCGGAATTCACCGTCCGGTGGCGCGAGGCCCTGTGCGGAACTACCGCGACGGCCGGCTGAAGAACGTGACCGGCCGCTCCCGCCGCACCCCGTCTACGACGACATCGACGGACTCGTCATAGAAGGCCACCCGATCCTTGATGATCCCTACGGAAGGCAGGGGATCGGGGTAGCTCCAGGCGATGTCGGGCCGCACGTCGGCGTCGCCGGCCCAGGACCAGTACTCGCTCGCCACACCCTTGTACGGACAGCGGGTACGCCCGTCGGTACGGGTGAAGAGGTCCAGGCGGACGTCCTCCCGCGGGAGATAGAAGCGCACCGGCAGACCCGTCTCGAACAGCAGAACCGGCGTGTGCGTGTCCGCGACGACCGTACCCTCGATCTCGACCTGGACATGCCGACTGCTGGGCAGGGCGTCCACCCGCTTGTGCGGGTCGCGAGGGTGCACGAAGATCTCTTCGTCCTCCTCGTACCAGTGGTCGAGAACCTCGCGCCCGAACCATTCGAAGCTGATATGGCCGGCCAGATCCTCTCCAGGGTAGGACCAGGCCGCCGCCCCGACGGTCCGATCGGGGAGCACAAGGTCATAGAAGACCGTCGCTCCCGCGTGACGCCGCCGACTGGCGGGCCGCTCCGTCCGCCGCAACAGGTCCATCCGGACGTCCCCTCTCGGGAAAGCGTAGAGGGGAACGGGGCGACCGGGCTCCCACACGAGAACCGGCCTACGACTGTCCACGACCGTGACCTCCCCCGCCGTCGCACGCACCCAGCGCTCACTCGGCTCCCAGAACACACTGTCGGACTCGCCCCGGCGGCGTACGACGGACACGGCTTCCAGACCGGACTCCGGCGCGCTCATCGATCTCTCCTCCTCGCTCCGCCTCCGGCTGCCCGGACCGGGTGCCGCGATACCGGCCACAGCCGATGTCCACCCTGCCCCCGATCCCGCCCGGAGGCAAACGACCCGCCGTCACCCCCGCCGACGCCTGCACCTCCGGCCACGGCAGTCACCATTGATAAGGAATCCGAGGTTCGCACCACGACGAGCTGATTCGCGCGCAGCTTGAGGCGGTCGGCGACCGTCTGCAGCCAGGCACCGCTGCCGCGAGCCGGCTTGTCGGAGATGTCGTCGCGGCACAGGTGGGGACGGGTGCGGGCAAGCCGGCTTCTCACGGTTCCGTGACAAGTGGTGGTGCGGAGCATGCGGGCGCGGTGCCGACGGCCAGGGACAGACTGCTGGTGGCTGGCGCTCGCCAGTGCCACTCTCTGGAATCGAGTTGGTGCAGCGTGTCATTCGTGTCAGCGTTGTTCGGGTGCGTCCGCGGCGGGAGAGGGGTGCCCGATGCAGTGGTTGGTGACAGGCGCTGGCCCTGCCATGGTGCTGCTGATCCTGCGGGACGTCTTCCACACTCTGTGGCGTCCGACGAGTCACGGTCGGGGCTGAGCCGCCTGGTCATGACGGACATTTGGCGGCTGTCGGCGGCCCTCGGCCCGCGCCTGGGTGCGTCAAGGCTCACCGGACCGCTCGGACTGGCGTCGGTCGTTGTCCTCTGAGTGATGACAGTGGTCGCCTGCTGGACGCTGATCTACTGGCCGCACCTGCCCGAGGGGTTCGTGTACTCCGACGTCCTGCGCCCCGCCGATCGCGTGGGCCTGCTCAACGCCGTGCACGTCTCGCTGGTCACGCTCTCCACGCTTGGTCTGGGTGATATCGCGCCGACCGAGGGGTGGCTACGCGTCGTTGCCCCGATGGAGGGCCTGATCGGTTTCGCTCTCCTGAGCGCGACCGTCTCGTGGATTCTCGGCATCCATCCCGCGCTGGCCCGCCGCCGTGCCTTGGCCCTGCGCCTCTCCCACCTCTACGCTCCTATTCGCCAGAGCGGACCGATTCGCCGGCGGGGGCGGCGCTGCTCCTTGAACTGGCCGCCGGAGTCTCGGTCGTGTCCGTCGACTTCCTTCAGTACCCGGAGTCCAATTACTTCTACGACGGAGACGGCCGCACCTCCCTCGCCCGCCACGTCGGATGGGCCCTGCGCGCCGCGGATCAGGCCGCAGACGCCCGGCAGCCGACGTTCGTTCCGCAGGAACGGTCCTGCGCACGGCGCTCGAGGATCTGGCGGACATCCTGGACCAGCGCTTCCTGCACACACACGGTCCGCCCCGGCAGGCGCTGGACGCCTACACGCGCGATCACGGCCAGCGGGCGGGGAGAGGTGACCCCCGTCCCCGCTAGATCGAAGCTGTAGGGCGAACCGGCGAATGCGCCCCACCTGCCCGGGGAGGCTCTGAGCACACCCTGGACTGCAGCACCGGGGCGCCGCCAGGAGCAGGGCCCTCGCGCCCGCCCTGCGCCGTACCACCACTGGACCTCACCATCCCGCTGAGCCGGATTCCGACCTGGACCCGCAGCGGATTCGCAATCGAACTTGCGCGCGAGCTAAGGAGTGACCATGCCTCGCGGCGAGCACGGTTGCGCGGCGGCGCGGTTCTCGTTGCTCTCCTCGTGGAGAAAACCGAAATCGCCCTGCGCCGCACCCCGTCTTCGCGTCGCTGTCCGGGGCGTACTGGACCTCGTCCGACGCCCCGATCTACAACGCCGTCCGGACACCGTGGCTTCAGCAGAAACGTGAGGTGCCACGCGACATTCCGACGGGCAACGGGAGCCTGGGATATCCCGGCGACCTCATCGACCACTTGCAGGTCAGCCGGGTGCCGGACCGGCCGACCGGTCCGGCACCCTTTGACCACCGGGTGCCGAGCCCTCCCGAAGGATGTGCACTGGTGAGCACGCGCCCAGGATGTGACGACGGTCCCGATAGCGGGCCGGTATCGGGACCATCAACACACGAGACCAACCGCAGGGTAGGGCCGGAGCACGTGCGCGTGTCATGCATCGAACGAGCCCTGGAGGCGGCAGGTCACGCCGCCACAGCCAGAGGACGGTAAATCCGCGGTTCGGTCGTGCCGATCCAGGGTTCCGGCCGTGGACGAGTCCGCTCAGTGCTGGTTGAGGCAAGCGGAGATCTTGGCCGCGTCGTCACCGCCCTCCCGTATCGACGAGGACCGAACAGACCCTTCCCCGAGGGCCTCTCGGGCCAGGCGACGGCCGCGAACGGCGAGCGCTCGGCCTCGGGCCGTCCAGCCCTCTGCTCCGCCGGACGGGCTGTTGGGGCCGCCAGCGGCGCCGAGGGCGAATCTGGTCGAGAAAGCCACGTCACAGCGGTCTCGCCAGGGTTGTCGGCCGAGGGGAACGCCGCCGGGACCCCCGCCGCGGCCACCGATCCGGTGAATTACGGCGACACACCGCACTTGGTCACGGAATGTGGCTATATAGCTACTATCGGCAATCTTCATCTCATCTGACCGCATGACGGCAGACCGGCACCGGAGGCTGCAATGGGGACGCTGAACAAGATCGAACAGCGCTTCGAGACCTTGGTCAACGGAACCTTCGCCAAGGTATTCAAATCCGCGGTCCAGCCCATGGAGTTCATCGGTGCTCTCAGGCGCGAGTGCGACATCAACGCCAGGATCTGGAATCGGGACTGCGTCATCGCGCCCAACGGCTTCATCGTCGAACTCAGTCCAGACGATCACGAACTGCAGAGTGCGTGCCTGGTCATGCT
Organism: Streptomyces sp. NPDC059567; assembly: GCF_042735655.1. Classification (NCBI taxonomy): domain Bacteria; kingdom Bacillati; phylum Actinomycetota; class Actinomycetes; order Kitasatosporales; family Streptomycetaceae; genus Streptomyces; species Streptomyces sp. NPDC059567. Next base: position 17,611 of record NZ_JBHWBS010000121.1, read on the forward strand.
CGGCGATGAGCTGGTCCTGAAGCTGCGCGAGTACGCCGATCAACAGAGCTATTCGTTCGTAGGGCCGCTGAAAGTGCAGTTGCAGCGAGCCGAGAACCTGAAGGCCGGACAGTTTCGCGTGCGCAGCCGACTTGAGGTCCCGCCCGAGGTTCAGCACACTCTGCAGGCCCATCGGCACTATCGCACCGCATATGGGCCATCGGCCGGACTCGGCAACGGCGGGACCCCGTCCTGGCATACGTCCCCGCACACCCTGCGCGGGGACAAACAAGTACTGACAGTGGAGCAGTTCGTATCCTTCGGCCTGACGTTCGCCCGGGACGGCTCGCTCGTCCGCGCCGACCCGCCGAGCCCTCTCGCCGCACCGCCCAAGCCACTCCGCCTCTTGCAGCCCGTGACGGACCGCGCGGGTGTGGCAGTTCTGCCTCGGTCCGGTCACGAGCGGCTCGCCCTCCCGCCTGTGCATGGCGTGCATTCCGAACTCGGCCCCGCAGAAAGCCCGGCACCTCGCCCCGGGCGTGATACCGGCCGCAGGCACGTCGACGGCTCGTCCGAGCCTCCGATCAGGACTCTGGCCGTAGGGATACCCCCGGTCACTCCAGTTCCCCTCGGCGGTCCGCTCGGGGCAGACGCCCCACGTCATCAGTTCGGCAAGCAGACCCAACCGCTGGCCGGCGAGCACCGCAGTCGTCACCCCTCCCTAGTACCCGACGGAATTCTCACTCAGCCGAAAGGACCCACCGTGACCAACGATCGCGACACCTCCGTCGCCGGTCCCGCAGCCGACAGGAGACGAGAGGTCGCCGACGGACCCGACGTGACGTCGTCCGCCTCGGGCGCCCCCGGCGAGCCGCGGGACGCCGTGCCGACGGAACCCGGAACCGGCACGTGGGGCGCGTACGAGACCTTGCCGCCGCATGCCACGGCGGAGCACTCCCCCTCGGCACCCGCCATGCATGGCCCCGGTGCAGGGCAGCCCTTGCCCCATTCCTCCTATGCCAACCGGGCACACGTACCGCCGCACGGTGCTCCCGGAATGCCGCCGCCCTACCGCCCACAGGCACACCACGCTCCGGCCCACTGGCCGGGACCGGACCGCGGTGGCCGTAGCGGGACCCTGGGCCTCAGTGCTGCGGTCGAGCTCTCCTCCGACCGTCTGCTGCGCACTCGGCCCACCGACCGTCGCGGCCTCAGCAGGCTGCGCATCGGCGGCAAGAGCGCGGAACGGGAGCGCCAACAAAAGTTGGCCATCCTCCGCACTCCGGTGATGAAGTGCCACAAGATCGCCGTCATCAGCCTCAAGGGCGGAGTCGGAAAGACGACGACCACGACCGCCCTGGGCGCGACCCTCGCCACCGAGCGCCAGGACCGGGTCGTCGCGATCGACGCCAATCCGGACGCGGGAACGCTCAGCCGACGCGTGCGTTGCGAGACCCACGCCACCATCCGCGACCTCGTGGCCGAGATCCCGAACATCGACAACTACATGGCTGTACGGCGCTTCACCTCCCAGTCCCCGAGCGGACTGGAGATCCTCGCCAACGAGGCAGACCCTGCGCTCTCTACCGCGTTCAACGAGGAAGACTACCGACAGGTGGTCGGCTGCCTCGGACAGCACTATCCGATCGTCCTGACCGACTCCGGAACCGGTCTGCTGCACAGCGCCATGCGGGGCATCCTGGATTTCGCTGACCAGCTGATTGTGATCGCCACGCCCAGCGTGGACGGCGCCACCAGCGCCAGCACAACCCTGGACTGGCTCAGCGCGCACAACTACGACGACCTCGTTCAGCGGAGCATCACCGTGATCTCCGAGGCCCGCAAGAAGAGCAAGATGGTGAAGGTGAATGATGTCGTGGACCACTTCCGCGCCCGCTGCCGGGGCGTGGTGTTGATTCCGTTCGACGAGCACCTTGCCACGGGCGCCGAAGTCGATCTGGAGCAGATGAAGCCACGGACCCGGCGGGCCTACTTCGATCTGGCGACGCTGGTGGCCGCGGACTTCCCACGCACCCAGCCCGAGGCTGCGAGCTGGGGCGCCTTCTACCCCCACTCGGGTTACAACGAGGCCAGCATGTTCGCCACCCCCGCGTGGGGCTGATCCGTTACCGGAACAGGTTCACGACGACGCGTCGTCGACCACCGAGATTGCCGGCGGCGCCACGCGGCTCCACGGGCGCGCGACCCTTCGCGATGCCGCTTAAACGCTTCGTGCGGTGCGCGCCCCGGTGGATGGTGACGCCACCGTACGGTCGAGGCAGACCGAGCGGCCTGCAGACGACGCAACCGGCTTGACCGCCGTGGCCCGTTGACCGGGTCTGCGGACGACACGGACGAAGTCCCGGCACTTGTAGCACATTTGGTGCTGGTCCCAGGTCAGCGCGGTCTGCCAGGCCGACGGCCGGCCGCCTGCAAATCCGTCAGCAGCCCCGGGGTAGCGAAGTCCACTCCTCTCCGTAGGAGCCAGGGCGTCTCCGGCCGGGCTGATCCCGTCTCTTCGCCCTCGCCGCACCCGCCCGTCTGCCGCGGAAGCGTCCTCAACTCATCCCTCGGCGAAACCCGCGCCGTGGTCCACAGCAGGCTGTGGGCGGCGTCTTAGCCGTACCGTCCGTCGTCCGCGCCGGTGGCTTCGCAGGTGACAACGAGGGCAATGCCTTCGACACGGCCGTGGCGAGGGCCCGTCGATGGGTCGCTCAGGAGGTCACGCACAGCCCCGCCCCTGGTCGGGACCCACGTCCGTGGCCAGAGAACGCCTTCGTTGCCGATGAGGACCATGGGTCTCGACCTGGCTACTCGGTGAAGGGGCAGGCAGCCGGGTGGGAGTTCCGCGATTCTGTTTCACCTCAGGTGAAGCCCGGCAGATTGTCAACGATCTGCTACTTATTACCCGGAAAGGCGTGGCTGTGAGCGAATTCGACATCTGGGCCTACCACCCTGCCGCGAGATACCAGCAGGGGACCGACCTCATCGGCTACAAGGTCGAGGCCACCGACGGTGCCATCGGGAAAGTCAGCAAGCATTCCGAGGAGGTCGGCGCCTCCTACCTCGTCGTCGACACCGGGGTGTGGATCTTCGGCAAGCACGTTCTGCTGCCGGCCGGAACGATCAAGCTCATCGACACCACCGACGAGACGATCCACGTCGACCGGACGAAGGACCAGATCAAGGACGCGCCCGAGTTCGACGCTGCCAAGCACGCCGACGGACCCACCTATCTCGAGCAGTTCGCCCGCTACTACGGGCAGCCGCACATGTAGCGGCGTAACCGAGCCGCGCGGTCACCCGCAGCATGCAGGCGTCCACCCCCCATCCGGACCCTCAGGCGTTCTCTCGGATTCGCGTGTCCAGCCGAGACGGGAGGGCTCCCTCGTGCCCCTTCTGGAGTCTGCCCTCAGCCTCTTGCCCTCTCTGTTCGTCGGCGTTATCACCCGGTGCCTCGACCATGACCCGAGCGGCCGTCCGACACCTACCGAGGTACTCGAACTGCTCTCCGAGGACGACGCGTCGACCGAGGACGAGGAGCTGCCGGAGAAACTGGCCGCGGACGGCACGACGATTGTGGTGGGCGACCCGGCCGCGGCAACCACGGTGCGGCTGTATGAGGACCCACGCTGTCCGGTCGTCGAGGAGTTCGAGGCGACCGGCGCCCCGGCGCTACGCGAGATGACGCTGCGCCGCGAGGCCAACACCGAGTACACCCTCGCGTCCTTCAGGGACGACCGCGTGGGGGGCGACGGATCGAAGAGGGCGGTCAACGCCCTTCGCGCGGCACTGGACGCGGGCAAGTTCACCGAGTATCACGCCGTGATCTTCGAGAACATGGCCGAGAACGAACTCGCGGGCGGATACGCCACGGCCTCCCTCCTGGAACTCGCCGACCAGGTCGAGGGGCTGCGGAGCGAGACGTTCGACTCCGCCGTGGCGACGATGAAGTACAAGGACTTCGTCACCGTTTCGCAGAGGACATACGAGGCAGCCGGTGGTGACGACCCCAGCGGCCCTGACACCCCCACGGTCGCCATCAACGGCACTGAGGTCAAGGGTGACCTGTACGGCCGGCTCTTCGAGAAGGAGTCGTTCGCCCTGCTCCTGAACTCGGCACGCAACTAGCCACAGACCGCCGCCGGGGGGGGGGGCCGCCGCGAGAGGGGGCGCGCCCCCCCCCGCGGGGCCCCGCCCCCCCGCGGGG
>NZ_JBHWBS010000122.1:0-16297 GCF_042735655.1 Streptomyces sp. NPDC059567
CCGGCGGGCCGGCCCTCGCGGACGTCCGTGCGATCAGAGGGGCAACCCGGCGTAGTTCTGCGCCAGTTCGGCCGCGGCGTGCGGCGAGGTCGCGATCCGCTCCAGCTGGGAGAGCTGGAGCCGGGTGTCGAAGGGCAGCTGACCGGGATCGGTGTGCAGCGTCGTCGTCATGAAGTACGAGAAGTGCTCGGCCCGCCAGACCCGGCGCAGACAGGTGTCGGAGTAGGCGTCGAGCAGCTCCGTGGAGCCGGTCGCGTACCGATCGGCGAGTGCCCGGGCCAGGACGATCACGTCGGCCGCGGCGAGGTTGAGCCCCTTCGCGCCGGTCGGCGGGACGATGTGCGCCGCGTCCCCGGCGAGCAGCAGCCGCCCGTACCGCATCGGTTCGGTCACCGAACTGCGCATCGGCAGCACCGACTTCTGTATGACCGGACCGCGCTCCAGCCGCCACCCGGGCTCCTCGCCGAGCGAGAAACGGGCGTCCAGCTCGTCCCAGACGCGCCGGTCGGACCAGTCGGCCGGATCGGTGCCGTTCGGCACCTGGAGGTAGAGCCGGCTCACGGCCGGCGACCTCATGCTGGCCAGCGCGAAGCCGCGCTCGGAGTGGGCGTAGATCAACTCGTCGTACACGGGCGGGGCTTCGGCGAGGATGCCGAGCCAGGAGTACGGATACGTCCGCTCGTACGTCGTACGCTCCGACTCGGGCACCGCCGTGCGCGCGACCCCGTGGAAGCCGTCGCAGCCGACGACGTAGTCGCACGTCAGGGTCTGCTCGCGGCCCTCGTGGGCGTAGCGGATCGACGGCCGGTCCGTCTCCACGCCCTCCACCGCCCGCACCTCCGCGCCGAACAGCAGCGGCCCGCCCTCGGCGAGCTGAAGGGCGATCAGGTCCTTGACCACCTCCGTCTGCGCGTACACCCAGACCCGGCGCCCTTCGGCGAGCGAGGGGAGATCGATCCGGTGGGAACGCCCGTCGAAACGCAGCTCGATGCCCTCGTGGGCCAGGCCCTCGGCGTCGAGTCGTGCCCCGGCTCCGGCGGCGCGCAGGGCGTCGACGGTGGCCTGTTCGAGGATTCCGGCGCGCTGACGCTGCTCGACATAGGCGCGGTCGCGGGATTCCAGGACCACGCAGTCGACACCGGCGTTGTGCAGCAGACGGGCGAGCAGCAGCCCGGAGGGGCCGCCGCCGATGATCCCGACGGTGGTGTGCATGAGCTCTCCGTGTTCGTATAGTGAACTTAACTTCACTCAAGAGTGGGCCGAGTCTGCGCCCGCCGCGGTCGACTGTCAACGCCCGGCGTGGACACACCGGGCCCTCCTGCGTCGTCATTCATTACGGTGTCCCCAAGATCCGTCAGGGAGAGTCCATGCCATCGACCGAAACCGCTCCGGCGCCGGACGCGCCGCACGAGCCGGACGTCCCGCAGGAAGCCGTCGCCCCGCTGATGCGCGGCCTCGCCGTACTGCGCCGGCTCACCGACGCCGACGGGGCGCTCAGCCTCAGCGAGCTGGAGCGCACCACCGGTCTGGCGCGCTCCACCGTGGACCGGGTGACCGGCACGCTCGCGCGCATGGGATACGTACGCCTCGATGGCCGTGACGTCTTTCTCGCCCCCCACCTGATGGAACTCGGCAACGCGTATCTGGCCGCGCTCGGACTGCCCGGCCTGCTCGGCCGCCACGCCGACGCGCTCGCCGACGAGCTCGACGAATCGGTCTCCCTCGCGGTCGCCGACGGCGACGGCATCCGCTTCGTCCACCAGGCCACCCGTCGGCGCGCCATGTCCCTCAGCTTCCGCATCGGCGACCTGTTGCCCGCCGAACGTACCGCCCCGGGGGCGCTGTTCGCCGCGGACTGGGCCGAGGCGGAGTGGGATCGCTGGCGCACCCGCAGGGCCGCCGACCCGCGGAGCGCCGGCTTCCCCGCCGTACCGCCCGGAAGCGGGCCGGACGAGAAGGAGTTCGCGGCCTCGGCGGCGCGGGCGGCGGAGCGCGGCTGGTCGATGGACGACCAGCTCATCGAGCCCGGCCTGGTCGCCCTGGCCCTGCCCGTCCGGGACGCGGAGGGCGCCGTCGTCTGCGTGGCGAGCGTCGTCAGCCACACCAGTCGCCACACCGCCGACTCGCTGCGCGAGGCCATGCTGCCCCGCCTGCGGGCCGCCGTCGCGTCATGGGAAGTCCTGCTGCGCGAGCACGCCGACGGGTCGGCGGGCCGGCGCGTGCCCGGTGGCGCGGCGCCGCAGGACCCCGCGCCCGGCGCGCCGGGTCTCGTCCCGCGTCCGGAGCGCGCGGCCAAGGCGCCCCCCGGACCCGGTCTCGCCGACTGGACCCATGCCTCGAAGCAGGAACTCGGCCGTGGGTTCATCGAGTCCCTCGCCCGCGGCCTCACGGTCCTCACCGCCTTCGGCGAGGACCGCTCCGCACTGCCCCTGACCGCCGTGGCCGAGGCCACCGGGCTCGCCAGGGCCACCGCGCGGCGCGCCCTCATCACCCTGGAGCACCTGGGCTACGTCGGCGCCGAAGGGCGGCTGTTCCGGCTCACGCCCCGGGTGCTCGGGCTGGGCTTCCCCCACCTCTCGCGGATGCCGCTCCCGCAGATCGCGGCGCCGCATCTGGCCGAACTGTCGCGGCGCGTCCACGACTCGGCCTCGCTGGCGGTGCTCGCCGGTGCCGACGTCCGCTACACCGCACGGGTCGCCACCCGCCGTGTCATGAGCGTGCACATCACCGTGGGCACCCGCTTCCCCGCCCACGCCACCTCCCTGGGCCGGGTGATCCTCGCCGACCTGCCGCCCGAGGCACGCGCCGCATGGCTGGAGTCCGTCGAGCCTGAGGCCCTGACCCCGTACACCGTCACCTCCCGCGCGGAGCTCGCCGCGGTCCTGGAGCGCGTGCGGGAGCAGGGATACGCCCTCGTCGACGAGGAACTGGAACAGGGGCTGCGGTCCATCGCGGTACCGGTGCGCGATCGCGCGGGCGTCGTCGTGGCGGCCGTCAACGTGGCCATGCACAGCAGCCGTCGCAGCGTGGAGGAGTGCGTCGGGGACGTGCTGCCCGAACTGCGCGCCACGGTCGCCCGGATCGAGGAGGACCTGCGGACGGCGGGGCGCTTCGCCCACGTCCCCGAGGTCTGACCCCCGCGTCACGTCTCAGGCGGAGGCCGGCGGCTCCGCCGGCGTGCGGAGCTGCTCCGCCGCGTCCGACACCCGCAGGAGCAGGCTCATGAACTGCGCCTGTTCCCCGGCGGAGAGCGGGGCGAGGAACACCTGGTTCATCCGGGCCGTCCGCACCGTGAGCTTGCGGTGCGTCCGCTCCCCGTCCTCGGTCAGCCGCAGCAGGAAGCGGCGGCCGTCCTCCGGGTCGCGCACCTTGTCGAGCAGCCCGCGTCGGGTGAGCCGGCTGACGACCTCGGCGATGGTGGAGCGGTCGAGGCCCACGCGCTCGCCCACGGTCCGCTGATCGAGGCCCGGCTCGGCGGTCAGGGCGTTCAGGACGCCGAACTGCGGGGAGGTGATCTCCTCCGAGACCATCGTGGTCCAGAGCAGGTGGTGCGCCTGCTGGAGCCGCCGGGCCAGGTGCCCGGGATGGGTGGTCAGATCCACCGCGGCCATCGTCTGCCTCCGGTTGATTTCGTTGGTGTACTGAACGATACGCGCCTTCCTCATGGCCCTCCGGACCGCTATTGACGGCCGTCGGGTCCGCTGCCAGCATGACGGCGTTGAAACCGAATGCTCAGTGCACTGACTAATGGGTGATGGAGTCGGAGGCTTCTCGTATGGACAAGGTGGTGGCCGCCGCCGCGGAGGCGGTGGCCGACATCGGGGACGGAGCGTCGCTCGCCGTGGGCGGCTTCGGTCTCAGCGGAGTGCCGAACGTGCTGATCGACGCGGTGTACAGGCGAGGTGTCGGCGGCCTGCGCGTCGTGTCGAACAACTGCGGCGCGATGGACTCCGGTCTCGCCGTGCTGCTGTCCGCGGGGCGGATCGCCCGGGTGACGGGTTCGTACATCGGGTCGAACAAGGAGTTCGCGCGGCAGTACCTCGCCGGCGAGCTGGAGGTCGAACTCATCCCGCAGGGCACGCTCGCGGAGCGGCTGAGGGCCGGCGGCTGCGGCATCCCCGCCTTCTACACCCCCGCCGGTGTCGGCACCCAGGTCGCCGAGGGCGGCCTGCCCTGGCGCTACGACGGTGCCGGCGGGGTCGCGCTGGCCTCGCCGCCCAAGGAGGTGCGCGCGTTCGACGGCGTCGAGCACGTGCTGGAGCACGGCATCCGCACGGACTTCGCGCTCGTCCGCGCGGCCCGCGGCGACCGGCACGGGAACCTGGTCTTCAACAAGTCGGCCCGGAACTTCAACCCGCTCGCCGCGATGGCCGGGAAGGTGACGATCGCCGAGGTCGAGGAGCTGGTCGAACCGGGCGGTATCGATCCCGACGAGGTCCATCTGCCCGGCGTCTTCGTCCAGCGGGTGGTGGCCCTGACCTCCGAACAGGCCCGGGAGAAGGGCATAGAGAAGAGGACCACGCGATGAGCTGGACCCGAGAGCAGATGGCCGCCCGGGCCGCCCGCGAGCTGAAGGACGGTCAGTACGTCAACCTGGGCATCGGCCTGCCGACCCTGATCCCCAACCACCTCCCCGAGGGTGTGGAGGTGGTCCTCGAGTCGGAGAACGGCATCCTCGGCACCGGGCCCTTCCCCGCCGAGGACGAGGTCGACCCCGATCTCATCAACGCCGGCAAGGAGACCGTCACGGTCCTGCCCGGGGCCTCGTACTTCGACTCCGCACTCTCCTTCGGGATGATCCGGGGCGGCCACATCGACGTCGCCGTCCTCGGCGCCATGCAGGTCTCGGCGTGCGGCGACCTCGCCAACTGGGCCGTGCCGGGCAAGATCATCACCGGAATCGGCGGGGCGATGGACCTCGTGCACGGCGCCCGGACCGTCATCGTCGTGATGACCCACACCGCCAAGGACGGCACCCCGAAGATCGTCGAGGAGTGCACCCTCCCACTGACCGGCCGGGCCTGCGTCGACCGGATCGTCACCGACCTCGGCGTCCTCGACGTCACCGACGACGGACTGGTCCTCGTCGAGACCGCACCCGGCGTCGACCCCGCCGACGTCCTCGCCAGGACGGCCGCCGAGGTCCACCGCGCCGTCGACACCCCCGCCCGCCGCCACTGACCCCGGGAACCCGCATGGACCTCACCCAGTCGGACATCGACACCGAGATCGACGAACTCCAGAACGCGTACGACAAGGAGCTGGCCGCCGGCGCCGCGCCCCGCAGCCATCCGGCCCGCGACTACGCCCCCTACCGCAGCTCCCTCCTCCGCCATCCCCGCCGGCCGCTCGTGGCCGTCAACGGCGGCGACCCCGAGACGGTGGAACTCTCCGGCCCCGTCTTCGGGCCGACCGACATCACCGAGATCGACAACGACCTCACCCGGCAGCACTCGGGCGATCCCCTCGGTGAGCGCATCACCGTCTCCGGGCGCCTCCTCGACCGGACCGGGCGGCCCGTACGCGGTCAGCTCATCGAGCTGTGGCAGGCCAACGCCTCCGGCCGCTACGCCCATCTGCGCGACCAGCACCCGGCCCCGCTCGACCCGAACTTCACCGGCGTCGGCCGCACCCTCACCGACGACGAGGGCCGCTACACCTTCACCACCGTCAAGCCGGGCGCCTATCCCTGGCGCAACCACACCAACGCGTGGCGCCCCGCCCACATCCACTTCTCGGTGTTCGGCACGGCGTTCACCCAGCGGCTCGTCACCCAGATGTACTTCCCCGGCGACCCGCTCTTCGCCCACGACCCGATCCTGCGCTCGGTCACCGACCCGGCCGCCCGCGAGCGGCTCGTCGCCACCTACGACCACGCGCTGTCGCGGCCCGAGTTCTCGCTCGGCTACGCCTGGGACATCGTCCTCGACGGTCCCTCCGCCAGCTGGCTCGAAGAAGGGCGCTGACCGGCGATGACGCTCCTCCCGACCCCGTCCCACACCATCGGCCCGTTCTACGGCTACGCCCTGCCCTTCCCCGAAGGGGAGCGGATAGCGCCGCACGGCCATCCGGACCGGATCGTCCTGCACGGACACGTGTACGACGGTGCGGGCGCCCCCGTCCCCGACGCGCTCCTGGAGTTCTGGCAGGCGGCCCCCGACGGCTCGCTCGCCGGCGCGCCCGGCTCGCTGCGCCGCGACCCCGTGACCGGCGGACACCTCGGCCGCAACGGGACCGACTTCACCGGCTTCGGCCGCGTCGCCACGGACGCCGACGGCCACTACGCCCTCCACACCCTGCCGCCCGGCAACGCGGGGCTGCCGTACATCGGCGTCTGCGTCTTCGCCCGCGGACTCCTGCACCACCTCTTCACCCGGGCCTATCTGCGGGACGGAGCCGATCCGCTGCTCGACTCGCTGCCGGCCCCGCGCCGGGCGACGCTGGTGGCCCGGCCCGACGAGAACGGCGCACCCCGCACGTACCGCTTCGACATCCGCCTTCAGGGCGAGGGCGAGACGGTCTTCCTGGAGTTCACGTGACACCCGATCCGTACGACGCGGAACCCCTCGACACCGGTCTGCTGTCCCCCGGCCGGGCGGGCTCCCCGGCCGAGGCCGCGACCGGCGACACGGCGTTCCTGCGGGCGATGCTCGGCGCGGAGGCCGCCCTCGCCCGGGCCCAGGCGGCCGTCGGGCAGACGCCGGACGAGGCCGCCGACGCGGTCACGGCCGCCGCCGACACCGCCCGCTTCGACGTACGCGACCTCGCCCTGCGCGCCCGAGCCGGCGGCAACCCCGTCATCCCGCTGGTCGCCGACCTCACCGCCGCCGTGCCGGGGGAGTGGCGGGCGTACGTCCACCGGGGCGCGACCAGCCAGGACATCCTGGACACCGCGGCGATGCTGGTCGCGCGCCGAACCCTGGACCTGGTCCTCGACGACCTCGGCCGCGCGGAACGGGCGCTGGGAGCCCTGGCCGCCGCCCACCGGGACACGGCCATGCCCGGCCGGACCCTCACCCAGCATGCCGTGCCCACCACCTTCGGCCTCAAGGCGGCCGGCTGGCGCTCGCTGATCCTCGACGCCCGGGACCGCCTCCTCGTCGTACGGGACTCCCTGCCGGTCCAACTCGGCGGAGCCGCCGGAACCTTGGCGGCCTTCGCGGCCTACGCGAACGAGGCGGACGGCGAGACCGAACGGCTCGTCACGGCCTACGCCCACGAGACCGGCCTCGCCGTGCCCGCCCTGCCCTGGCACACCCTGCGCACCCCGATCGCCGACCTCGCGGGCGCTCTCGCCTTCACCGCGGGGGCGCTCGGCAAGACCGCCGTCGACGTCCTCACCCTCTCCCGCACCGAGATCGCGGAGGTGGCGGAGGCCGCGGGTGGCGGCTCCTCCGCCATGCCGCACAAGGCGAACCCCGTACGGGCCACGCTCATCGCCTCGGCCGCGCGCCGCGCCCCGCACCTCGCGGCCGTCCTCTACGCCTCGATGGCGGCCGAGGACGAGCGCCCGGCCGGCGCCTGGCACGCCGAGTGGGAGCCGCTGCGCGACCTGCTCCGCCTCGTCGGCGGGGCGGCACGCGACACCGCGGAACTGACCACGGGCCTTCGCGTCCACGCGGACGTCATGCGCGAACACCTGGACCTCACCGGAGGGTTGATCCTCTCCGAGCGGCTGTCCGCCGCCCTCGCCCCGGTCCTCGGCCGGGCTCGCGCGAAGGAACTCCTCACCGAACTCGCCCTGCGGAGCCGCGCCGAGGGGCGCCCGCTCGGGGACCTCCTCGGCGACGTGCCTCAGTCGAAGGACCTCGACCTCGACGAGCTCACCGACCCCACTCGCTCGACGGGCTCCGCCGGCGCCCTGACCGACCGCGCACTGGAGCGACCTTGACCCCCGTCACCCCTCAGCCGCCCCACGGAGGACCGCACCACCGCGTCGAGGGGCCGTCCACCGCACCGGTCCTCATCCTCGGCCCCTCCCTGGGCACCTCCACCGCCCTGTGGGACGCGGTCGCCCCCGAACTGTCGGTGACCCACCGCGTCGTCCGCTGGGACCTCCCCGGCCACGGCGGCTCCCCGGCCTCGCTCATCGGCCCCGGAGCGACCGTCGCCGACCTGGCAGGACTCGTCCTCACCCTCGCCGACGCGCTCGGAGCCGAGCGTTTCTCGTACGCGGGCGTCTCGCTCGGCGGAGCCGTCGGACTGCATCTCGCCGTGCACCACCCCGAGCGGGTGGACCGCCTCGCGGTGCTCTGCTCCTCCGCCCACTTCGGCGGCTCCGCGATGTGGGAGGAACGCGCCGCGACCGTCCGGCGCGAGGGTCTGGCCGCACTCGCCGAGACCGCCGACGCCCGCTGGTTCACGCCTGGCTTCACCGTGCCCGCCCTGGTCGACGACCACCGCAAGGCCGACCCGGACGCGTACGCCGCCTGCTGCGACGCGCTCGCCGCCTTCGACCTCCGCGACCGGCTGCCGTCGATCGGCGCGCCCACGCTCCTCGTCGCCGGTCGCGAGGACCCGGCGACCCCACCGGCACATCTGCGGGAGATCGCCGACGCGGTGCCGGGCGCCACGCTCACCGAGATCCCCGGCGCCTCCCATCTGGCACCCGCCGAACAGCCCGGCGCCGTCCTCGCCGCGCTGCGCGGGCACCTCACGGACGGCGGCGCGCGGCGGGGCATGGAGGTCCGCCGCCAGGTGCTGGGGGACGCGCACGTGGACGGCGCCCAGGCGCGGCAGACGGAGTTCACGGCCCGGTTCCAGGACTTCATCTCCCGCTACGCCTGGGGCGAGATCTGGACCGACCCCACCCTGTCGCGGCGCGAGCGGAGCCTGGTCACCCTCACGGCGCTCGTCGCCCACGGCCACCTGGACGAGCTGGCCATGCATGTCCGTGCGGCCCGGCGCAACGGTCTGCGGCCCGACGAGATCGGAGCCGTACTGCTCCAGGCCGCGGTCTACTGCGGTGTCCCGGCCGCCAACGCGGCCTTCGCCGTGGCCCAGCGCGTCCTGGCGGAGGAGGACGCGCCGGGGGAGTGACAGGACCCCGGCTTCATGACAACCATTTCCATCAAATGCTCTCCGCGGGGCTCCGGCGTGCAGTACATCGGCCGAGGGCGGAGCATGAACGTGAGGAGGGTGGGGGCGGCGGACCAGGAGGCTGCCATGCCCGACGAGCTCGTCGTACTGAAGAACGTCAACAAGCACTTCGGTGCTCTCCACGTGCTCCAGTCCATCGACATGACCGTCGGCCGAGGCGAGGTCGTCGTGGTCATCGGACCGTCCGGCGGTGGGAAGTCGACCCTCTGCCGGGCCATCAACCGACTGGAGACCATCGACTCCGGCGAGATCGTCATCGACGGCAAGCCGCTGCCCGCCGAGGGCCGCGAGCTCGCCGCGCTCCGCGCCGACGTCGGCATGGTCTTCCAGTCCTTCAACCTCTTCGCGCACAAGACCGTGCTCGAGAACGTCACCCTCGGCCAGATCAAGGTCCGTAAGAAGGACAAGAAGGCCGCCGAGAAGCGGGCCCGTGAGCTGCTCGACCGCGTCGGGGTCGCGAACCAGGCCGACAAGTACCCCGCCCAGCTCTCCGGCGGTCAGCAGCAGCGCGTCGCGATCGCCCGGGCGCTGGCCATGGAACCGAAGGTGATGCTCTTCGACGAGCCGACGTCCGCGCTCGACCCCGAGATGATCAACGAAGTCCTCGAGGTCATGCAGCAACTCGCCCGTGACGGGATGACCATGGTCGTCGTCACCCACGAGATGGGCTTCGCGCGCTCCGCCGCCAACCGCGTGGTGTTCATGGCGGACGGCAGGATCGTGGAGGAGACCACACCCGACGAGTTCTTCAGCAACCCGCGCAGCGACCGTGCCAAGGACTTCCTGTCGAAGATCCTGCACCACTGAGCAGTGGCCGCCACGCGCGCACAGCAGCCCCCAGGGGTGATCACATGAACGCTCGCAAGCTCACCAAGGCCGGGGTGGCCGCGGCCGCCGCGCTCGCCCTCTCCTTCTCCGTGGCCGCCTGCGGCGACGACAGCGGAGGCGGCAGCTCGGCCTCCGACGGCGACAAGATCACGGTCGGTATCAAGTACGACCAGCCCGGCGTCGGGCTCAAGACCCCCGACGGCACCTACACCGGCTTCGACGTCGACGTGGCCACGTACATCGCCAAGCAGCTCGGCCGGGATCCCGGTGACATCGAGTGGAAGGAGGCCAAGAGCGCCGACCGGGAGACGATGCTCCAGCGCGGCGATGTCGACTTCATCGCGGCCTCCTACTCGATCAACGACAAGCGGGAGGAGAAGGTCGACTTCGCCGGTCCGTACCTCCTGGCCCACCAGGACGTGCTGATCCGCGCGGACGACAACTCCATCACCAAACCCGAGGACCTGAACAACAAGAAGCTCTGCTCGGTCACCGGCTCCACGTCCGCCCAGAACGTCAAGGACAAGATCGCCCCCGACGCACAGCTCCAGGAGTACGGCGGCTACTCCGAGTGCCTCACCGGCCTGGAGAACGGTGTGATCGACGCGGTGACCACCGACGACGCGATTCTCGCCGGTTACGCCTCGCAGCCCGAGTTCGAAGGCAAGTTCAAGCTCGGCGGCTTCGAGATGAGCAACGAGAACTACGGAATCGGTGTCCAGGAGGGCAGTGAACTGAAGCAGCAGATCAACGACGCCCTGGAGAAGATGGTCGCCGACGGTTCCTGGGACGCGGCCGTGAAGAAGAACTTCGGTCCCGCCGAGTACCAGAACGAGCCCGCGCCGGAGATCGGCGTCATCGTCAAGTAAGTGGGCCGCCGTGTTCGACTTCCTCGAAGGCTACGACCTGCTGGGAGCGTTCTGGGTGACGGTGCAGCTCACCGTCTACTCCGCGATCGGCTCCCTGATCTGGGGGACGCTGCTGGCCGCCATGCGCGTCAGTCCCGTCCCCCTGATGCGGGGCTTCGGCACCGTCTACGTCAACATCGTCCGGAACATCCCCCTCACGGTGATCATCGTCTTCACCTCGCTCGGCCTGTTCCAGACCCTCGGCGTCAACATGGGCGCCGAGGACTTCACCACCATCAACTTCCGGCTCGCCGTCCTCGGACTGATCGCCTACACCTCCGCCTTCGTCTGTGAGGCGCTGCGCTCCGGCATCAACACGGTTCCCCTCGGCCAGGTCGAGGCCGCCCGCGCCATCGGACTCAACTTCTCCCAGGTGCTGCGCCTGATCGTGTTGCCGCAGGCGTTCCGTTCGGTCGTCGGACCGCTGGCCAACGTCCTGATCGCTCTCACCAAGAACACCACCGTGGCCGCCGCCATCGGCGTCGCCGAAGCCGCCCTGCTGATGCGCGAGATGATCGAGAACGAGGCCCAGCTCATCCTCATCTCGCTGATCTTCGCGGTCGGCTTCATCTGCCTCACGCTCCCCATGGGGCTCTTCCTCGGCTGGGTGAGCAAGAAGGTGGCGGTGAAGCGATGAAGGAGAAGCCCACCGCCCTCTACGACGTCCCCGGCCCGCGCGCGAAGCGGCGCAACCTCCTCTACACCCTGCTGTTCCTGCTCGCCGTCGCCGGCCTGATCTGGTGGGTCCTGGCGACCCTCGCCGATCAGGGCCAGCTCGAATGGGCCAAATGGTCCCCGTTCTTCACGGACTCCCGCACCTGGACGACGTTCCTCCTGCCCGCCCTGAAGAACACCCTCATCGCCGCCGCGCTCTCCGTGGTCATCGCCCTGCCGGTGGGCGCCCTCCTCGGTATCGGGCGCCTCTCCGACCACGTCTGGATCCGCGGCGCCGCCGGCACGATCGTGGAGTTCTTCCGCGCCATCCCCGTGCTGATCCTGATGCTCTTCGCCAACGCCGCCTACTCCGAGTTCACCGACATCAGCCCGGAGAACCGCCCCCTCTACGCGGTCGTCACCGGCCTCGTCCTCTACAACGCCTCCGTCCTCGCCGAGGTCGTACGGGCCGGCATCCTCTCCCTGCCCCGCGGCCAGACCGACGCCGCCAAGGCCATCGGGATGCGCAAGGGCCAGACCATGACGAACATCCTGCTGCCCCAATCGGTCACCGCGATGCTCCCGGCGCTCGTCAGCCAGCTCGTCGTCATCGTCAAGGACACGGCACTCGGCGGTGCGATGCTCGGCTTCTCCGAGCTCCTCGCATCCGTACGCCCGATGAGCGCGAACTATGGAGCGAACACCATCGCCAGCTTCACCGTCGTCGCCGTCATCTTCGTCATCCTGAACTTCGCCCTCACCACCTTCGCCGGCTGGCTGGAACGCAGGCTGAGGCGTGCCAAGAAGTCGACGGGCGCGGTCGTCGGCGCCGACGCCGTCGAGGAGCTCGCGACCCCGGGCGAGCACATGGGCCCGGCCGACGGCACCAAGTGAACGGCGGATCGGAGCACTCATGACAGACGCGCAAGGGCACGAGCCCCCGGGGCTTCGCTGCCTCGTCACCGGCGCCAGTGGCTACATCGGCGGCCGCCTCGTCCCCGAACTCCTGGCCGCCGGGCACCGGGTGCGGTGCCTGGCGCGGACCCCCGCCAAGCTGCGCGACCACCCCTGGGCCGGAGAGGTGGAGGTCGTCCGCGGTGACGTCACCGACGCAGGGACCCTGGCGCCGGCCCTCCAGGACATCGACGTCGCCTACTACCTGGTGCACGCCCTGAGCGGCGGACGCGACTTCGAACGCACCGACCGCATCGCCGCCCGCACCTTCGCCGAGCAGGCCCGCGCCGCCGGTGTCCGCCGCATCGTCTACCTCGGCGGACTCACCCCGCGCGGTGTTCCCGAACGCGACCTCTCGCCCCATCTGCGCTCCCGCGCGGAGGTCGGGCGCATCCTCCTGGAATCCGGGGTCCCCACCACGGTGCTCCGCGCCGCCGTCATCATCGGTTCCGGCTCGGCCTCCTTCGAGATGCTCCGCTATCTCACCGAACGCCTGCCCGTGATGGTCACCCCGAGCTGGGTGCGCACCCGTATCCAGCCCGTCGCCGTCCGGGACGTGCTGCGCTGTCTCGTCGGCAGCGCGCGGATGCCGGCGGAGGTCAGCCGCACCTTCGACATCGGCGGCCCCGACATCCTCACGTATCTCGGCATGATGCGCCGCTACGCCGCCGTCGCCGGGCTGCCCCGGCGGCTCATCCTCCCCGTGCCGGTCCTGACGCCCCGCCTTTCCAGTCTGTGGATCGGTCTCGTCACCCCGGTGCCCCGGTCCATCGCCCGCCCGCTCGCGGAGTCGCTCAAGTACGAGGTCGTCTGCGACGAGCACGACATCGCCGCGTGGGTGCCGGAACCGACCGGCACCCCCCTCTCCTTCGACACGGCGCTGGACCTCGCCCTCCAGCGCGTCCGCGACGCCCAGGTCACCACCCGGTGGTCCTCCGCCTCCGTGCCCGGGGCACCGAGCGACCCGCTGCCCACCGACCCCGACTGGGCGGGCGGCAGCCTCTACACGGACGTGCGGGAACTGACCGTCGACGCGTCGCCGCGGGCGCTGTGGCGGGTCGTCGAGGGAATCGGCGGGGAGAACGGCTGGTACTCCTTCCCCCTCGCCTGGGCCGTCCGCGGCTGGTTCGACCGCCTCATCGGAGGCGTCGGACTGCGACGGGGCCGGCGCGACGCGACGCGACTGAGGGTCGGCGACTCGCTGGACTTCTGGCGCGTCGAGGAGATCGAGCGCGGCCGCCTGCTGCGGCTGCGCGCGGAGATGCGGCTTCCCGGACTCGCCTGGCTGGAGATGTCCGCCGAACACGACGAGGACGGGCGGACCCGGTACCACCAGCGGGCGCTGTTCCACCCGCGCGGTCTGGCCGGTCATGCCTACTGGTGGGGCGTCTCGCCGTTCCACGCCGTGGTGTTCGGCGGCATGGCCCGCAACATCGCCCTGAAGGCGGAGGCGAGCGAGGAGACGGGTCGCCCCGCCGACGGCCCCGCGCCCGCGTCCCACGGTGGTACACCACCCGGCCCCGCGCCCGCTCGCGACCGGTGAACATGTGAGCGGGAGTCCGGCGGTTCGGAGTCCCGAGGCTGCGCGAGGAGCACCCAAGGGCGGCGCGGCAGGCCGCCCCCCGTGCCCGGCGACGAGCCCCGCGCGCGCGGATCCGGAGTGGGACACTCTCCCGGGGCCGTCCGCCGTCCAGGTGAAACACCCCATCCCGCGGCGCCTCGATGCCGAATGAGGAGCATGACCCTCTCAGAGCCCACGCGCGAGCCCACCCGCACCGACCGCCTCCTCGGCGCGCTCGGCGGGCTCGTCGCCGGGTACGTCTCCCTCGCCGTCGCCGAAGTCGTCGCCGCCTGGGTCCGACCCGAAGCGGGCCCCGTCACGGCCGTCGGCGGAGCGGTCATCGACCTCACCCCGGCTCCGGTCAAGGAATGGGCGATCCGGACCTTCGGCACCAGCGACAAGGCCGTCCTCCTGACGGGCATCCTCACGATCCTCGCGCTCCTGGCCGCCGCCATCGGCCTGCTGGCGCTGCGGAACCGGCCGGCAGGCGTCGCGGGCGTGCTCTCCTTCGGTGTCGTCGGCGCCCTCGCCGCGGCGGGCCGCCCTGACTCCGACTCCGCGGCCGACATGCTCCCCTCGCTCATCGGCGCGGTGGCCGGCGCGGCCCTGCTCTACGTCCTGATCGGCCGCCTGCTCGCCCAACGGCCCTCGGCCGCACCGGAACGGGCCGCCCGCGCGAGCCGCCGGAGGTTCCTCCTGACCGCGGCCGCCACGGTCGTCGCGGCGACGGGCGCGGCGGCGCTCGGCCGGGCGCTCGGCGGCGCCCGTCACGAGGACGCCGTGGCTTCCCGTACCGCGTTCCGGCTGCCCCGGCCGGCCTCCGCCGCACCGGCCGTCCCGCGCGGGGCGCAACTCGACGTCCCCGGCATCGGACCCTTCATCACCCCGAACAAGGACTTCTACCGGATCGACACCGCGCTCGTCGTCCCCAAGGTGGACGCCGACGGCTGGCGGCTCCGGATCGCCGGCCTGGGCGTCGACGGGGATCGCACCCTCACCCTGCAGGACCTCCTCCGCCGCACCGTGATCGAGCGCGACATCACCCTCGCCTGCGTCTCCAACGAGGTCGGCGGGCCTCTCGTCGGAAACGCCCGCTGGCTCGGTGTCCGGCTCGCCGACCTGCTCCGTGAGGCGGGCGTACGACCGCCGTCCGGGGGCGGCCCCGCCGACCAGATCGTCGCCCGCTCCGCCGACGGCATGACGATCGGGACCCCGGTCGAGGACGTGATGGACGGCCGCGACGCGCTCCTCGCCTTCGGGATGAACGGCGAGCCCCTGCCCTTCGAGCACGGCTTCCCCGTGCGGATGCTCGTACCGGGCCTGTACGGCTACGTCTCCGCCTGCAAGTGGATCGTGGACATCGAGCTCACCACCTTCGACGCCTACGACGCCTACTGGGTGCGCGGAGGCTGGGCGGCCGAGGCGCCGGTCAAGACCCAGTCGAGGATCGACACCCCCCGCTCCCTCGCCCGCCTCGACGAGGGCACGGTGATGATCGCCGGGGTGGCCTGGGCCCAGCACCGGGGCATCGCGCGCGTCCAGGTGCGCGTCGACGACGGCCCCTGGCGGGACGCGCGGCTCGCCACCGAGGACAGCCGCGACACCTGGCGCCAGTGGGTGTACCCGTGGCAGGCCACCCCCGGCCGCCACGACCTCACCGTCCGGGCCACCGACGGCGCCGGCGACACCCAGACCGAGCGCCGCACCGACCCGATGCCCGACGGGGCGAGCGGGTGGCACACCATCGCGGTCACGGTCGAGGCCGTCGAATGACCCTGCCGTGTCCCCCGGAAGTGGATCACTGCTGCCCGGTGGGGTGACCGGGCGGCGTGCCGCGTACGCCCGGGCGGGCCGAAGGGCCGTTGATGGGTACGTGAGTACCGCGAGCACCGCACCGATACTGACCGAGACGCACCGGCCCCCCAGGCTCGACCAGGGTGCGGACACCGCGCCCGGCGGCATAGTCGTCCACTCCTGCACCCACGTCGGCCCCGCGACCCTGCTGGTCCGGCTGACCGGAGAGCTCGACCACTACAGCGCCGCACCGCTGCGGGCGATACTCGCCTCCGCCGCCGCGGACGGCTGCACCGACCTGATCCTGGACGCCTCGCGGGTCACCTTCTGCGACTCCGGCCTCCTCGCCGTCCTGGACCAGTGGTCCAGGCTGGGCCGCCGCTACCGCATCGACGCGCCCCCGGCCGTCGTCCTCAGACTGCTGCGGGTCGCCGCGGGCACCCTGTGGTCCCCCCCGCCGCGCGGGCGGGGGGGCGGGGCGGGGTGGGGGGCGGGGGCG
>NZ_JBHWBS010000122.1:16307-21490 GCF_042735655.1 Streptomyces sp. NPDC059567
GCGGCGCACCGTCGCCGCGGCCCGCCCGCACCTCGATCCCACCCGGGGCCGCTACTTCAGGTACGGCCCCGCGGTGCCGATTCGACCGGGCCCGTTCAGGACGTACACCCGGAGGTTGCCCTTGCCGGGCGCCGCGACCGTCAGGGTGCCGTTGGTGACGGCCCGCTGGTCGCCGGTGAGGGCGTCCGTGTAGGTGCCGTTCGGGACGCCGGTGAAGGTGGCCGCGCCGGTGACCGTGACCAGCGCGAAGCTGTCGGTCGTGCCGCTGGTGTAGCGGCGCTTGTACGCCATCGAGCCGCTGATGCCCTCGGTGGAGTACTGGCCCATCTGGAGCGCCGGAATCGCCCGGCGGATCTGATTGAGCCTCTGGACGTGCTGGACCAGCGGCTGGGCGAGGGTCTGGGCGACCGCTCCGCTCGCCGACTCGACGGTGGAGAAGCCGGAGGCCCTCACGTCTCCGGCGAGATGGCCGCCGAAGTAGGCGCGGCCCGTGGACGCCAGTGGGCAGGTGGGACCGCAGTCGATCTTCTTGCCCTTCTGGAACTCGATCTCGGAGCCGTAGTACAGCGTGGGGATGCCGCGGAAGGTCCACATCAGCGACATGTTCTCCGCCCAGGCGTCCGTGCCGCCGGCGTAGCGCTCGCTGCTCTTGTTGGGTCCGTAGTCGTGGCTGTCGACGTAGACGACGTTGTAGGTGGCGTCGTTGTAGCTGTCGTCGGAGTCCTTGCCGTTGCCGAAGGCGTTCTGCGCGTCACCGAAGTTCATGTGCATCCGCATGTCGATGACGTTCATCCCGGAGAACCCGCTGTGGTCCGGCGCGTGGTAGCTGTTGCCGTTCAGGAAGGCGTTGTTCGACGTCGGCTGGTTCGCCGTGCCCTGCTGCTGCTCGTAGTCGTACATCTCCAGGGCGGCGGTGGAGTCGTCGAGCGCGTACTCCTTGCGCTCCTTCCAGGTGTAGAACTGGGCGGAGTGGTTGACCGAGCCGCGGTTCCACTTGTCGTTGACGAAGGCGGCGACCTCGCCGAAGACGAAGAAGTTCCTCGCGGCCTCCGCCCCGAACTTCTTCGTGACCCGCTCCTGGATGGCGGGCAGGAAGCGCCGGTTCCAGGTGGTGCGCGGGATGTGGACGGCGGTGTCGACGCGGAAGCCGTCGACCCCCATGTCGATGTACTTGTCGTAGGCGCCGATCAGATAGTTCTGCACGGGCGCGGACTCGGTGTCGAAGTCGGCCAGGTCGTCGTGCAGCCAGCAGGAACGGGAGTCCTCGCCCTCCCAGTTGCCGATCCAGCAGTTGTGGTAGAGCGACTTCGGGAACATGCCCGACGTGGGGTTCGGCCACTGGCAGTTGTAGATCCGGTAGCCCTCGGGGGAGGTGTACGGGGTCGGGGTGCCCCAGTCGACGCAGGTGTTGCCGGCCGGCTCGGCCGTCGACCACAGATCGCCGTTGTAGTACGACTTCCCGGACTTCGGCTCCACGGTCAGCCCGTCGTACTCGAAGGAGGAGTTCGGCTCGTCGTAGTGCCAGCTCCACTGGCTGTCGCGGACGCCGTACACCTTCGGGGTGAACAGGCCTTTGGCGCCCCAGCGGGAGGAGTGGTTGTAGACGACGTCCTGGTAGATCTTCATGCCCTTGGCGTGGGCCGCGTTGATCAGGTCCTGGTACGAGGCACCGGCCGACTCCAGGCGGGCGTCGACCTCGTAGAAGTCGTACCCGTGGTACCCGTGGTAGTCGTAGTCGGACCGGTTGAGCACCACGGGGGTGATCCAGACGGCCGAGAAGCCGAGCCCCTTGATGTAGTCGAGCTTGTTCACCAGCCCCTTGAAGTCACCCCGGAACATGGGGTCGTCGTTGGCCGCGTTCCCCGACTTCATGTGCTGGCTGCCGCCCCGGTTGTTCGAGGTGTCGCCGTCGTTGAAGCGGGCGGTCAGGACGAAGTAGATCGGGTCCTTGCGCGGATCGGTGCCGAGCGGACGGCTCGGATCGGGGGCCGGTGGCGCCGTGCCGGTGGTCGCCCGGGCGGGCGTGGAGGCGGCGGAGGAGTTGCCGGCGGCGTCGAGGGCACGGACCGTATACGTGTAGGCGGTGTTCTCCGCCAGATTCGTGTCGGAGAGGACGGTGGAGCCGACGTCGGTGACCGTCGTGCCGCCCGTACCGCCGGTGCGGGTCACCTGATAGCCCGTCACCTCCTTGTTGTCGGTGGCGGGTTCCCAGGTCAGCACGATGGAGGTGCCGTCGGCGTTCGCCTCGACGCCGGCGGGCATGCTGGGCGCCTCGGTGTCGGGGACCTCGGCGGCGCACGGGTTCGCGGCGTTGCCGGTGACGACCTTGTCCTTGACGGTCGTCGTGCCGGCGGACAGCGCGTAGTTCGCGCCGTTGTTGTTGTCCCAGACGCCGTTGCCGTTGTTGAAGACGGCGCTCATGACGGTGGCCGTGCCGAGGTCGACGGTCCGCTTCCACCAGCCGGTGCAGACGGCCTCCATGCCGATGCCCGGGACAGCGGTCCAGGCTCCGCCGGCGGGGGCGTAGTGCAGGTTGGCGGTGGTCCAGCCGAGAGCGGCGGTGGAGTAGTAGACCGTGGCCTGGTTGCCGGGCCCGGGCCCGCCCGGGTCGCCGGCGCACGGGTCGGAGTGGGCGACCACACCGTCCTTGACCGTGATCGTCCCGGTGCCCAGGTCGTAGTTCTGTCCGCCGTTGTTGTCCCAGGTGCCGGTGCCGTTGTTGAAGGTGGCCTGCAGTCCTTCGGCGGAGCCCAGGGCGACGGTCTTCTTCACCCAGTCCGTACAGGCCGCCTCCATCGCCACGCCGGGGACGGTGGTCCAGGCGCCGCCGTCGGGCGCGTAATGGAGGTTGTGGGCCGACCAGTTCTTGGTCTTCGTGTAGAAGAAGACCGTCGCGGTGTTCTCCGCGGCCGCGGCGGGCGCCGGGGACACGGCGGCCGGGTCGGCAGGGGGCGCGGCGGAGAGCAGCCCGAGCAGGCAGGCGGCGGCCAAGGCCGCCGCCGGGGCGCGTCCGAACCGCCGGAAGGGAGTGCGTCGCATACGTCACTACTCCGGAGCAGGGCCGCGACGGGGAGGTCGCGGCGGTCGATGGACCCCGCTCACTCCGAAGCGTCTCGGACCGGAACGGGAGAGCTGCCCCTTCGCTGAAAGGGCAGTCGGCAACTTGCAGCAAGCGCTTGCGGGAGCGAAAGTTACCCGTGCATGACACGGGCGTAAAGGGTCCGGGACGGGATCCGTGACGAACGGGCTCGGGGTGCCTCGACGGGGGGTGGTCACCCAGGCCTTGAACGTGTTCAATAATGCGGGCATGAGCTTTCCGCGCCCTCGCACCCGGGCCCTGTGCGCCGCCGTCCTCTATCTCGGAACGGTGGCCGCCGCCGGCCTCCTCGGGGACGGCTCGGTCGTGCCGTACGCCCTGGCGTTCCCCGGATCCGCCGTGCTCGTCGTGCTCCTGTTCGCGGCGTCGGCGGCCCTCGACTCCGGCGAACCGCCCGCCGACTCGGCCTCCGCGCTCGGCCCGCTGGTGTACGTCGTCGGCGGTGCGCTCGTCAACGTGCTGCTGGTCTGGACGGCGGTGAGCTTCGCGCGCGTGTTCGTCCGCGACTGCCGGGCAGCCCGAAGGGCACGCCGCGCCTGAGGGGTCGAGCGCGGCGGGGCGGTGCAGCGGCCGGCCCGGTGGGCCGGGCCCGCGCACCGGGCCCCCGCCGTGCCGCATAGAGTCGACCTCGGCTCGTGACCCGTCGCCCGACCGTCGTACGGGATCCGTGCCCGCCCCCGTACCGTCGCACCACCCCGAGGAGCACTCCGTGACCGACGCGGCGTCCACCGCCACGCAGCAGCAGATCGCCCGGGAACTCGAGGTTTCCCCGACGTTCGACCCGCTCGCCGAGATCGAACGCCGGGTGGCCTTCCTCACCGAGCGCCTCACCTCCACGGGGCTGCGCGCCCTGGTGCTCGGCATCAGCGGCGGTGTCGACTCGACGACCGCGGGCCGGCTCTGCCAGCTGGCCGTCGAGCGGGCCCGTGCCGCCGGACACGACGCCACCTTCTACGCCATGCGCCTGCCCTACGGCGTCCAGGCCGACGAGAAGGACGCCCAGCTCGCGCTGGGCTTCATCGCCGCCGACCGGGTCCTGACCGTGGACGTCAAGCCGTCGAGCGACGCGGCCCTCGACGCCGCCCTGGCCGGTGGCGTGGCCTTCCGGGACGCCCACCACCAGGACTTCGTCCAGGGCAACATCAAGGCCCGTCAGCGGATGATCGCGCAGTACGCCGTCGCGGGCGCCCATGACGGTCTCGTCGTCGGCACCGACCACGCGGCGGAGGCCGTCTCCGGCTTCTTCACCAAGTACGGCGACGGCGCGGCCGACGTCGTCCCGCTGACCGGTCTGACCAAGCGCCGTGTGCGCGCCGTCGCCGAGGCGCTCGGTGCCCCCTCCGAGCTGGTGTGGAAGACGCCCACGGCCGACCTGGAGACCCTCGACCCGGGCAAGCCCGACGAGGACGCGCTCGGAGTCACGTACGACGACATCGACGACTTCCTGGAGGGCAAGCCGGTCGCGGAGGCCGCCTTCGCCGCCATCGTCCGCCGCTACGAGCTCACCGACCACAAGCGCCGGCTCCCGATCGCTCCCTGAGGGTGACGTGCGACCACCATCCGGACGTGAGCCCGCGTGGCGGGCGTCCGGAAGGTGGTCCGCTTGGTGTGCCCTCGGAATCCCCAGGGGGTCCACACGAAGGAGACAACGGCATGTTCGGACAGACGAAGGCGTTCAGCGGCTTCTCGGTCGACGATCTCGGCAAGGCCCGCCAGTTCTACGGCGAGACCCTCGGCCTCCCGGTCGAGGAGAGCGGGCAGGGCGACATGCGGATGCTGACCATCAAGCTGGGGAGCGGCGCGAACGTCTTCGTCTACCCCAAGGACAGCCACACGCCCGCGTCCTTCACGATCCTGAACTTCCCCGTGGACGACATCGAGGTGGCCGTCGACGAGCTGACGAAGCGGGGCGTGAGCCTGGAGCGCTACGCGGAGTTCGACCACGACGCCAAGGGCGTCGTCAGGGGCCCGGGCCCCGAGGGTGGTCCGGCCGCGATCGCCTGGTTCACCGACCCGGCGGGCAACGTCCTCTCCGTCATCCAGGAGTAGTGCGTCGTACGGCGACGGCCCGGCCCGAGCGAGGGTC
>NZ_JBHWBS010000123.1:0-5039 GCF_042735655.1 Streptomyces sp. NPDC059567
GGGTGCGGCCGCGCGCCGCGTCGCCCCCGCGCTCTACGGCACCCAGAGCCCGTCCGCCGTGAGGCCGAGCAGCTCGATCGCGTTGCCGCGCACGATCCGCTCGACCACGTCCGGCGCCAGGTGGCCCATCTGCGCCTCCCCGACCTCCCGGGACTTGGGCCAGGTGGAGTCGGAGTGCGGGTAGTCGGTCTCGTACAGGACGTTGCCGACGCCGATCGCGTCGAGGTTCCTCAGCCCGAAGGCGTCGTCGAAGAAGCAGCCGTAGACGTGCTCGGCGAAGAGCTCCGACGGCGGGCGCAGCACCTTCTCGGCGACGCCGCCCCAGCCGCGGTTCTCCTCCCAGACCACGTCGGCGCGTTCCAGGATGTACGGGATCCAGCCGATCTGGCCCTCCGCGTACATGATCCGCACATTGGGGAAGCGCTCGAACTTCCCGCTCATCAGCCAGTCCACCATCGAGAAGCAGCAGTTGGCGAAGGTGATGGTGGAGCCGACGGCGGGCGGGGCGTCGGCGGAGGTGGACGGCATCCGGCTGGAGGAGCCGATGTGCATCGCGACGACGGTGCCCGTCTCGTCACAGGCCCGCAGGAACGGGTCCCAGTAGTCGGTGTGGATCGACGGCAGCCCGAGGTGGGGCGGTATCTCGGAGAAGGCGACGGCGCGGACCCCGCGGGCGGCGTTGCGCCGCACCTCCTCGGCGGCGAGCTCGGCGTCCCAGAGGGGTATGAGGGTGAGCGGGATGAGGCGGCCCCGGGCCTCAGGACCGCACCACTCCTCCACCATCCAGTCGTTGTACGCCCGGATGCCGAGGAGGCCGAGCTCGCGGTCGCTCGCCTCGGTGAAGGTCTGCCCGCAGAAGCGCGGGAAGGTGGGGAAGCAGAGCGCGGACTGGACGTGGTTGACGTCCATGTCGGCGAGTCGGTCGGGGACGCTGTAGGAGCCGGGGCGCATCTGCTCGTAGGTGATGACCTCGAGCCTGATCTCGTCCCTGTCGTAGCCGACGGCGGTGTCGAGACGGGTGAGCGGCCGGTGCAGGTCCTCGTACACCCACCAGTCGCCGATGGGCCCGTCGTCGCCCTTGGCGCCCATGACGGGCGCGAACTTGCCGCCGAGGAAGGTCATTTCCTTCAGGGGCGCCCGGACGATCCGGGGACCGGTGTCGCGGTACCTGGACGGGAGCCGGTCCCGCCAGACGTGAGGCGGCTCCACGGTGTGGTCGTCCACCGAGATGATCTTCGGGAAGGTCTCCATGCGTTTCACGGTAGCGCTGATCTGACGACCCGTCAGCTAGTCGGGAGGCCCGGAGCGGCCGGATCCTGCCGGATCCGGCCGGAGATCCGGTCGGATCCTGTGGCAGGACTTGTGCAGACAGTCACCCGATGCTGACGTGCCCCCTCCGGACAAGGCAGACTGTCTTGGGCGAAACCAGCGGTGCGGGCAGGGGGAGCTATGGACCGTGAGAACGGGCCGCGAGTACCGGAGCAGCGGGCTCCGGGGGCGGGTCTCCACAGCGGCGGAGACCTGCGCTTCGGCGTGCTCGGACCCGTACGCGCCTGGCGGGACGGCGAATCCCTGCCGTCCGGCTCCCCGCAGCAGCGGGCCCTGCTCGCCGCCCTCCTGATGCGCGAGGGCCGCACGGCCACGGCCGCGGAGCTCATCGACGCCATCTGGGGCGACGAGTCGCCCTCGCAGGCGCTGGCCGCGGTACGGACGTACGCCTCACGGCTGCGCAAGATCCTCGACCCCGGGGTCCTGGTCAGCGACGCCGGCGGCTACGCGATCCGCGTCCCCGGCGGTGCGGTGGACCTGAACGTCGCCCAGGAGCTGGCGGCCGAGGCCGAGAAGCAGCGGGCGGCCGGGGACCGCGGTGCGGCACGGAGCCGGCTGGGGAAGGCGCTCGGGCTCTGGGACGGCGAGGCGCTGGCCTCCGTACCGGGACCGTACGCCGAGACGCAGCGGGTACGCCTGGAGGAGTGGCGGCTGCAACTCCTGGAGACCCGGCTCGACATGGACCTGGAGGCCGGGGCACATGCGGAGGCCGTCTCCGAGCTGACCGCGCTGACCGCCGCCCACCCGCTGCGGGAGCGCCTGCGCGAACTGCTCATGCTGGCCCTCTACCGCAGCGGCCGGCAGGCCGAGGCGCTGGCCGTGTACGCGGACACCCGCCGGCTCCTCGCCGACGAGCTGGGCGTCGACCCTCGCCCGGAGCTCTCCCGGCTCCAGCAGCGGATCCTCCAGGCGGACGCCGAACTGGCCCGGCCCGTGGAGGAATCGGCTCCGGCGCCGGTCGTGGCGCGGCCCGCGCAGCTCCCGGCCACGGTCCCGGACTTCACCGGCCGCAACTCCTTCGTACGGGACCTGGGCAAGCGGCTGGCCACGGCGGAGGGCTCCGTGATGGCCGTCTCGGCGCTCGCGGGCATCGGCGGCGTCGGCAAGACGACGCTCGCCGTGCACGTGGCGCACGAGGCACGGCCGCACTTCCCCGACGGCCAGCTGTACGTGGACCTCCAGGGCGCGGGCGCGCGGTCGACGGCTCCCGAAACCGTCCTCGGGGCCTTCCTCCGCGCCCTCGGCACCCCCGACTCCGCGATCCCCGACTCGCTGGACGAGCGGGCGGCGCTGTACCGCTCGACCCTGGACGGCCGCCGGGTGCTCGTCCTGCTCGACAACGCCCGGGACGCGGCCCAGATCCGCCCCCTCCTGCCCGGCACGGCGGGCTGCGCCGCCCTGGTGACGAGCCGGATCCGGATGGTGGACCTGGCGGGGGCGCACCTGGTGGACCTGGACGTCATGTCGCCGGAGGAGGCGCTCCAGCTCTTCACGCGGATCGTCGGAGCGGAGCGGGTCTCGGCGGAGCGGGAAGCGGCCCTCGACGTGGTCGCCGCATGCGGCTTCCTCCCGCTCGCGATCCGTATCGCCGCCTCGCGCCTGGCGGCGCGCCGCACATGGACGGTGGCGGTCCTGGCGGCGAAGCTCGCCGACGAGCGCCGGCGCCTGGACGAGCTCCAGGCGGGCGACCTGGCGGTCAAGGCGACCTTCGAACTCGGCTACGGCCAGCTGGAACCGGCCCAGGCGCGCGCCTTCCGCCTCCTGGGCCTGGCGGACGGCCCGGACATCTCCCTCGCGGCCGCCGCGGCCGTCCTCGACCTGGAGCTCCACGCCACGGAGGACCTCCTGGAGGCCCTGGTCGACACGTCCCTCGTGGAATCCGCGGCCCCGGGCCGCTACCGCTACCACGACCTGGTGCGCCTCTACGCGCGTGCGTGCGCGGAACGCGATGAACAGCCGCCGGTGGAACGGGAGCTGGCGCTCTCCCGGCTGCTGGACTTCTACCTGTCGACGGCTGCCCGCGTCTACGCGATCGAGCGGCCGGGCGACCGCCTGGTCGACCACCTGGAGCCGACGGAGTACGAGGGCCTGACCTTCACCGACCGCCACACGGCCCAGGACTGGCTCTACGCGGAGGCGAACTCCCTGCTGGCCTGCGTGCGGCAGTCGGCCGCCTCGGGCAGCACGCTGCGGCGCGCGGTGGATCTGCTGTGGGCGTGCATCGACCTGGGCGAATCAGGCACCAACTCGAAGCAGTACGAATCGGTGGCCGCGGCTCTGCGCGAGGCGGCGCACGAGATCGGCGACGAGCACGCCGAAGGCCGCGCCTACATGAACCTCACCAACGTCCGTACCTACACGGGGCGGTTCGACGAGGCCGACCAGGACGCGGAGCACGCGGCACGGCTGGCCGCGCAGACCCTGGACACCTTGACACTGCCCTGGGCGGCCAACGCGCGGGGCATCATCGCCATCTACCAGACCCGGCAGGCCGACGGCGAACAGCATCTGAGCAGGGCCATCGAGGGCTTCCGCGCGGACGGGAACAGCCCCGGCGAGGCGAGCGCCCTGTGCAACCTCTCGCGTATCCACCTGGCCACGGGCCGAGTGGCCAGCGCGGTCTCCCTGGCCGAACAGGGCATCTCCATCTACGACTCCATGGGGCATTCGCTCCGCGGAGCGAACGGCCGCTATGCGCTCGGCATGGCCCTGACCGAGAGCGGCCGGCATGCCGCGGGCGCGGCAGCACTGCGCGAAGCGCTGGCCGTCTTCCGGGACAGCCGCCAGCGGCTGTGGGAGGGCATGACGCTCTTCCGGCTCGCTGAACTCGAGCTGTCCGCCCGACGGCCGGCGCAGGCAGCGGCCATGGCGGAGCAGGCGCTGGCGGTGCTCAGCGGCATCGGGGGAGAATGGCGCCGGGGAAACCTGCTCACCGTGCTCGGCCAGGCCCTCAACGGCATCGGACAGAGTGGCCGTGCGCAGGCATGCTGGCGGGAGGCGCTCGCGATTCACGAGAGCCTCGACTCGCCCGAGGCCGCCGCCATCAGGGGTCTGCTGACGCCGGCGGCCGCCGCGTAGGCATCACGGTCTGCACGTTCATCGAACGTTTATCGCCGACCGCCATGCTCCTCTCAT
Organism: Streptomyces sp. NPDC059567; assembly: GCF_042735655.1. Classification (NCBI taxonomy): domain Bacteria; kingdom Bacillati; phylum Actinomycetota; class Actinomycetes; order Kitasatosporales; family Streptomycetaceae; genus Streptomyces; species Streptomyces sp. NPDC059567. The sequence continues at coordinate 4,465 of NZ_JBHWBS010000123.1, forward strand.
CGACCCGCCGCGTCGGGGGGCAGACGGGTCGCTGGTGAGGCCGTCGCTCCGGCGCATTAGGGTGAGCGGCCCTGAGGGGCCCGTCCGGCGGCCCACGGGGGAGCAGCCGGGCGGGCCCCTACGATCCAACCGCTCAGACAACGGAGGGACTCATCATGACCGAGCCGAAGAAGACCAACCCCGTCGTGAAGCCTCAGGACCAGCACGCCACCGGCGGCGACATCACGACCCTGGACCAGCACGCGACCGGTGGCGACATCGACGGCGTCAAGACGCTGGACCAGCACGCCACCGGGGGCGACATCACGACCCTGGACCAGCACGCCACGTCGGAGCCGTTCAAGCCGACCCAGACCAGCTGAACCTTCCCACGGGGGGCGGTCGCGGCGGCGCCATCGGGGGAGCCGCCAGGGCCGTTGCTGTCCGGGCATGGAGGCGCGGGAGTCCGGGGGACGTCCGACGAGCCGGGGGGACTCGTCGGGCGGGACCCCGCGCCCCCAGGCCCGTCATCCCCCAAGCTGGGGCCGGGGGGGGCCCCGGCCCCCCGTGGGGCGCCCCGCGGGCGGCCGGCACGC
>NZ_JBHWBS010000123.1:5049-17541 GCF_042735655.1 Streptomyces sp. NPDC059567
GGCCCCCGGGGCCCGCCCCACGCGCGGGGCCGACTCGCGCGGCGCCCCCCGGCCCCCCAGGCCCGCACCCCCACCCGGAGGGCCGGGGGGGACGCCCGGCCCCTCTTGCGTGCCCGCGGCGGGCAGCGGCCTCGCGCCGCACCTCAGCGCGCGAACGAGCCCAGGCCCACCAGGCAGTACACGTACTCGTTGATCGTCGCCCCGTTGATCGTGTAGCGGTGGGAGAAGGCGTACTGCGTCTTCGGGTTGTCGTTGCAGCGGTTCAGGTCCGAGGTCAGGGGGATCGTCTCGATCACCCGGTAGTGGGCGTCCGAGGCCGAGCAGGAGACCTCCTCCACGTTGCTCACGCTCTGCGCGGTCGTCGAGTCCGGCAGCCGCCCGTTGAGGCAGGTGCCCTTGGCGTACGGGTCCGGCGGCGCCTCCGTCGTCGGGGCCGTGGTCGGGGTGGCCGTCGGGAACGCGGACGTGGTGACCGGCACCGTCGGCGAGCCGGCCGTGGGCGTCTTGTCATCGCCGTCGTCGGTGAGGACGAGCGCCGCGATGACGGCGCCGACCACGCCGAGCGTCACCAGGCAGCCCCAGGGACTCGACTTGCGCGGGGGCTGCGCGGGGCCGGCGACCTGGATGCGCAGGAGCACCGTGCTGTTGCCGACCTGGGTCGGGATCACGTCTCCGTGCCGGCACGGTGGGATGCGTATGTGCGCGGGGCCGGTCGGCAGCGTGAGGGTGAGGGTCACACCCGTCGCCGCCTGCTGCGGGGTCAGGGTGATGGGGAGTTCGGGAGACGACACCGGCTGCTCCAAGGGGAGACATGGGTAAGGGGACGCAGTGCGTTGCGGATTGTGCCGGGCGCGCCCACGGTGAAGCCGAGGTTCCGCCGGTCAGCGACGTAGTTGTGACCTCAGCACGCCCTTGACCACCTTCCCGCTCGCGTTCCTCGGCAGTTCCCCGACGAACTCCACCTCCCGCGGCACCTTGTAGTTCGCCATCTCCCTCCGCGCCCACGCGATCAGGTCGTCCGCGGTGACCGTCGACCCCGCACGCCGGACCGCGAACGCCTTCCCGACCTCCCCCAGGCGCGCGTCCGGGACGCCGATGACGGCGACGTCGGCGATGTCCGGGTGCAAGCCGAGGAGTTGCTCGATCTCCGCCGGGTAGGCGTTGAAGCCGCCGACGATGAACATGTCCTTGATGCGGTCCGTGATCCGCAGGTTGCCCGCCCCGTCCAGGACGCCGACGTCGCCCGTGTGGAGCCAGCCGTCCGCGTCGACGGCCTCCGCGGTGGCCGGGCCGTCCTCGAAGTAGCCGCTCATGACGTTGTGGCCGCGCACCAGGACCTCGCCCGCCGCCGAGAGCCGGACCTCCGTGTCGGGGATCGGGCGCCCCGAGGTGGTCGCGATGACGTCCGCCGGGTCGCCCCTGCGGCACATGGTGACGATGCCGCTCGCCTCGGAGAGGCCGTACGCCGTGAGGACCGTGCCGACGCCCAGCTCACCGCGCAGCCGCTCGACCAGCCGCAGCGGTACGACGGCGGCGCCCGTGACCACGAGCCGCAGGGCGGAGAGGTCGTACGAGGACCGGGCGGGATGGTCGAGCAGCGACTGGTGCAGGGTCGGCGGTCCCGGCAGGACCGAGACGCGTTCGGCGGCGATGTTCGCGAGCGCGGTGTCCACGTTGAAGACGGGCTGCGGGACCATCACGGCACCGCGCATCAGGCAGGCGATGATCCCGGCCTTGTAGCCGAAGGTGTGGAAGAACGGGTTCACGATCAGATAGCGGTCGCCCTCCCGCAGTCCCGCGAGCTCCGACCAGATGTCGTAGCAGCGCAGTGTCTGGGCGTGCGTGATCACCGCGCCCTTGGGGGCGCCCGTCGTCCCCGAGGTGTAGATGATGTCCGAGGGGGCGGCGGAGTCGATCGCGTCGGCCCTGGCCCGCACCTCGGCCGAGGAGACGGACTCGCCCTCCGCGAGGAAGTCCTTCCAGGTCGTGTAGTCCTCGGGCGCGGCGTCCGCGAGCACCACCACCCGTTCCAGGTCCGGGAGTTCGACCCCGGCGCGGCGCAGGGACGCGACGTACGAGGTCCCGAGGAACGTCCCCGTGATGAACAGCAGCCTCGCCCGGGAGCGCGCCAGCACGTAGGCCGCCTCCGTGCCCTTGAAGCGGGTGTTCAGCGGGACCAGCACCGCCCCCGCCGTCACCGCGCCGAGGGCCGAGACGATCCACTCCAGGGTGTTCGGCGCCCAGATCCCGACCCGGTCGCCGGGCTCCACGCCCGCCGCCAGGCAGGCCGCCGCCGCCCGTTCGACGCGCTCGCCCAGCTCCTCGTACGAGACGCGGGTACGGCCGTCGACCACCGCCTCCGCCGTCCCGTACCGTTCGGCCGCCGAGCGCACCAGCCCCGCTATCGAGCCCCATTCCAGGTCACCGCGCATTGCAGTCCCTTCCGCCGCACCCGTAGCTGACTATCCGTCAGATTAGCTGTACCCTGACGCGCTGTCAGCAGCTCGCGATCGGGGAGGTTGCAGTGCTCAAGGACGCCACGGCCATCGTCGGGATCGGTCAGACACCGTTCGCCAAACGGCTCCCCGAGTCCGAGAAGACGCTCGCCTGCCGGGCGATCCTCGCCGCCCTCGACGACGCCGGCATCGCGCCCTCCGAGGTCGACGCCTTCGCCTCGTACACGATGGAGGAGACCGACGAGGTCGAGGTCGCCAAGGCCATCGGCGCCGGAGACGTCACCTTCTTCTCCAAGATCGGCTACGGCGGCGGGGGCTCGTGCGCCACCGTCGGCCATCTCGCCGCCGCCGTCGCCACCGGCCAGGCGAGCGTCGGCGTGGCCTGGCGGTCCCGCAAGCGCGGCAGCGGCCCCCGGCCGTGGAAGAACACCGCCGTGCAGCTGCCCACCCCCGGCCAGTGGACCCGGCCCTTCGGGCTGCTGCGCCCCACCGACGAGATCGGGATGCTCGCCCGCCGCTACATGCACGAGTACGGCGCCACCCGCGACCACCTCTTCAACGTCGCCCTCGCCTGCCGCAACCGCGCCAACCAGAACCCGGCCGCGATCATGTACGAACGGCCGCTGACCCGCGAGATGTACATGACCGCCCGGTGGATCAGCGAACCCCTCTGCCTCTTCGACAACTGCCTGGAGACCGACGGGGCGCTGGCGTGCGTCATCGTGAGCGCCGAGCGGGCCCGCGACTGCCGGCAGAAGCCCGTGTACGTCCACTCCGTCGCCCAGGGGCTGCCCGCCCAGCACCACGGGATGGTCAACTACTGGAACGACGACCCGCTCTCCGGCCCCGCCTGGACGGCCGCCCGACACCTCTGGAAACAGGCCGACTTCGGACCCCAGGACGTCGACGTGGCCCAGATCTACGACGCGTTCACCCCGCTCATCCCGCTCTCCCTGGAGGGGTACGGATTCTGCGACCGCGGCGAGGGCGCCGCGTTCACCGAGGGGGGCGCGCTGGAGATCGGCGGGCGGCTGCCGATCAACACCGGCGGCGGCGGACTCAGCGAGGCGTACGTCCACGGCTTCAACCTCATCAACGAGGGCGTGAAGCAGCTCCGCGGCAGCTCCACCGCCCAGGTCCCGAACGCCGCCACCTGTCTGGTCACCGCCGGTGAGGGCGTCCCCACGTCGGCGATCCTGCTGAGGAGCTGAGACACGATGCTGACACCCGTCGTCGACGAGGACGGCGCCCCCTTCTGGGAGTACGCCGCCCGGGGCGAGCTGAGGATCCAGGGCTGCACCGACTGCGGCGAGCTGCGCTTCCCGCCCCGGCCCTGCTGCCCGCACTGCCAGTCCTTCGCCGCCGAGTGGCGCCTGATGTCCGGGCGCGGCCGGATCTGGTCGTACGTCCTGCCCCATCCACCCCTCCTGCCCGACTACGCCGCCCAGGCCCCGTATAACGCGGTCCTCGTCGAGCTCGCCGACGCGCCCCGCATCCGTCTCGTCGGCAATGTCGTCGCGACCCCGGACGGGGCGCTCGACTCGGTCGATCCGGGGCGGCTGCGGATCGGGGCCGGGGTGCGGGTGGCCTTCACCGAGGTCGACGGGGTGACCGTGCCGCGCTGGCTCCTGGAGCGCGGATGACCGTCACCGTCGTACGCGACAAGGAGACCGGCGTCGCGGTCGTCACCCTCGACCGGGCGGAGAAGCACAACGCGATCACGCTCGACATGGCCCGGCAACTGGCCACCACCTGGCGGGAGTTCCGCTACGAGGACGAGGTGCGGGCCATCGTCGTCACCGGGGCGGGCACCCGGGCCTTCTGCACCGGCATCGACCGCTCGGCCGAGGTCCCGCAGCCCTCGTCCCCGTACACGATCGACGATCCGCTGATCGCGATCGGCCCCAAGGCGAACGACCTGTGGAAACCGGTCGTCGCCGCCGTGGAGGGGATGGCCTGCGGCGGGGCGTTCTATCTGCTCGGGGAGGCGGAGTTCCTCGTCGCGGGCGAGGAAGCGTCCTTCTTCGACCCGCACACCACCTACGGGATGGTCAGCGCCTTCGAGACGATCCACATGGCGCAGAAGATGCCGTTCGGGGAGGTGGCCCGCATGGCGCTGATGGGGACGGCCGAGCGGATCTCGGCCCGCCGGGCCTACGAGACGGGGCTCGTCTCCGAGCTGACGGAGCCCGGCGGGGCGCTGGACGCCGCCCGCCGGGCCGCCGCCGTCATCGCCTCGTACCCGACCGAGGCGGTCCAGGGCACGGTCCGCGCCCTGTGGTCGGCCAAGGAGGCCGCCCGGGCACAGGCCCTCGCCCACGCCCCGCATCTGATCGCGCTCGGAAACCTGGCGCCGGAGCGCCAGGCGGAGCTCTTCACCCGGAGAGGCGACGGCTTCCGGCTGCGGTAGCGCTCGGGCTCGGATCAGCCGATGGTGCGGTCGGCGTCGACGACGACGCACCGGGTGTACTCGGAGCCGTCGCCGGTGCCGGTGTACGGGGTGGTCGCCTCGGTCGCCTTCGAGGCGCCGGCCTCGACGCGGACGTCGTCGGCCTTCGCGATCGCGACGTTGGCGCTCGCGTCGCCCTTGAACTGCAGGGAGACGTCGTAGAGGTACGCCGAGGAGTCGCTGTTGGTGATCGTCACCTTGGCGACCAGGTTCTTGCGGTCGTCGCTGAGCTTGCACTCGTCGATGCGGACGTCGCGCTGGGCCTTGTCCTTCGACGAGCCGCCGACGCCGCCGGTGGTCAGACCGCCGCTGCTGGAGCTGCTGCCGTCGGAGCCACCACTGCTGGAGCCGCCACTGCTGGAGCTGCTGCTGTCGGAGCCGCCGCTGCTGGAGCTGCTGGAGCCGCCGGAGCTGGAGCCGCCGCAGCTGCCGCCGTTGGAGCCGCGGGCACCGGTGAGCGCGACCAGAGCGATGCCGAAGACGGCGATGGCACGGACATGACGAAGCTTCACGCTTCAACCCCCGTTGAGTGTGTGCAGTACGAATGAGCGGAGTGGAAACGCCCGCCTTGACGAGCGCACGTCACCCTACTGGACGGTGACACCTGCGATCGCACACGTCCTGACACGGTCGACCGTCTTCGGCGACGCCATCGCGATGTCGAAGGTCTTCGTCTCACCCGGCTCGACCGTCACCAGCTTCTGCGCCTCGTCGACGTCCACACCGCCGGAACCCTCGAAGTCGACCTCGACCTTGAAGGTCTCCGTGAAGGTCTCGCGGGAGGTGATCCGCAGCGTCGCCGTCGTATCCGCCTTGCGGGCCGGCTTGCCCTTGCGCTTCTTCTGCGCGGGCTTCACACAGTCGACGACCACCACCTCCACCGTGGAGGTCGGGGACGACGTCACGCTCGGCGAGGCCGGCGCGGTGGTGTAGTCGCTGCCGCCCGAGCTTCCGGAGAGGTCGTCGCTGTCGTAGTCGTCGTTCTTCTTCTTGGAGCTGGAGCAGCCACCACCACTGGAGCTGCTGCTCTTGCTCTTGCCGCTCTTGCCCTTGCCGTGGCTCGTCGTCTGGAATCCCGTCAGAGCGAGCACCACCATCGTGAGCGTCGCCGTAAGCCTGATGCCCCGACGGCGCGCCGTCCCCGTTGCCATCCCTGGCCTTCCTGTCGTGTCCGCGCCACCCTAGCGCCGCGTGGCGGGGCCCCCGCACCCGGCGTAGCGTCGACAGCGAGAGCCGGACCGCAAGGAGGCCGATCGATGATCCGCAACGTCATCGGCTCGGTCCTGGCCCTCGCCGGAGCGACGGCCGCCGTCTGGAGCCCCTTCCGTGCCTGGTACGACGGCCGTCACGGCAGCGACTACCGCATCGAGGACCTGTTCGGGGGCATCACCGACGTCAAGGCGGAGGTGATCGGCTCGATCCTGCTGCCGTTCGCCTTCGCGGCCGTGGTCACCCTCGCCGGCGTGGTGTTCCGCTCCCGCCTGCTCGTGGCCCTCGCCGGGGTGATCGTGCTCGGCTTCACCGTCCTGTGGATGGTCCGCGTCGGCCAGGCCGAAGGCAGCCTGACCGTCGCCGGCGACGGCACGGGGCTCGGCGACGGCGTCGCGAACGCCTTCGGCGGCGGAGTCCTGCTCCTCCTGGCGTCGGTGGTCATGTCGGGCCGCACCCGCGCGCACCACGTCGCCCTCGGCCCGGAGGCCGGCCGGCCCACGGAGCCCACGCAGCCGACGTACCCGACCCAGCCCACGTACCCGACGCCGCCGGACGGACCGTACGAGACACCCACCCGGACCATGGACGTCCCGTCCTGGCACTCGGACACCACGCCCGAGCCACCGAATCCGAACCACCGCGCCTGACCACGCGCGCCTGCGCGCCAGGCCCGGCAGGCTCACGCCCTGGGCGCCGCCCCCCGACCCGTCGCCGTGCCCTTCACCGCGTCCAGCGCGTACACACAGCGGTCCTTGCTGCACGCGTACACGACCCCGCCCCGAGCCACCGGCGAGCCGGTGATCTCGCCGCCGGTCGCGAGCTTCCAGCGGAGCTGGCCGCCCATCGCGTCCAGCGTGTACAGGACGTGGTCCGCAGAGCCGAAGTGCACCCGGCCGTCGGCGACGACCGGGGCGCCGATCAGCTCGCCACCCGCCGCGAACCGCCACTTCGGGGTACCGGTCACCGCATCGAGCGTGTACAGCGCGCTGCCGCTGCCCACATGGACGTTGCCGTCGACGACCAGCACCGGCTCGATCGACTGGCGGGACTCGGTGGCGATCCGCCAGCGGTCCTGGCCGGTGGTCGCGTCGAGCGCGTACACCGTGCCGAGGTAGTCGGCGAGATAGACCCCGCCGCCCGTCACGGCGGGACCCGGGGCGAAGGTCGGCGGGGAGAGGAAGACGGCGGGCGCCTCGAAGTGCCAGCGGACGTGCCCGCCCGCGATGTCGATCGACAGCACGCGCGTACCGGCCGAGACATAGACACAGCCGTCCTCCGCCGGCGTCACCCGCACGGGGACGTTGCCGCAGGAGGCGGCGTCCCCCACCGGGTACGACCAGCGCTCCACACCCGTACGGGCGTCCAGCGCCTGGAGCCGGGCGTCGCGCCACACGTACACGGTGTCGCCGTGGACGGCCGGCCCGGCCTCCGGGGTCTCGAAGTCCGTCTGCGCGCCGGTGACCTCCCACAGCTTGGCGCCGTTGGACGCCTCCCAGCCCTGGACCCCGCCGCCCCGGGTGCCGGTGACGACCGTGCCCCGGTCGACCTTGAGGGAGTACACCCAGGCGTCCGTCTGCAGCCGCCAGCGCTCGCTGCCGTCCGTGGCGTCGAGCGCGTACAGCGTGGGCCCGTCGGAGGCGTGGACACGGCCCTGGGCCACGGCCATGGACCAGGCCACGTCCCGCGTCTTGAACTGGCGGCGGCCGCTGGCCACGTCCAGGGCGTGCACCTCGAAGGAGGTGACGTAAAGGAGGTCCCCGGCGACGACCGGGGTGCCCCAGACGTCGTTCGACATCCGGAAACGCCAGGGCCGCCAGTGCGCCGGCTCCTGCGCGGCCTCCGGTGCGGGGGACGGGGCGGGCAGCGGGCGGGAGCCCGGCGGGGGGCCGGGCTCGGCGCCGTTCGGGCCGCCGCCGGGCGGGCGGATCCAGCCGGTGGCCGGGCCCGCGTCGACGACCGGGCCGACGGCGGCGCGGGTGTCGGCGACCCGGAGGCCGGGACCGATCGGGACGGCGGCGCCGGCGAGCCGCACGGGACCGGCGGCCTCGGCGGGCGCGGCATGACGGCCGCCGCCGGGCTGGCCGGAGTGCGCGTCGCCGCCCCACTCGGGCGTGGACCGGGGCGGACGCGGCGGGGTGGGCGGCGCGGCCGGGGGCGGCGGGGCGCTCGGGCGGCCGCCCCGGCGCGTCTCGATCATGGCCGTGGCGCGCTGCGGCAGCCAGGCCGAGGCCGTGCCGCTGTCGTCGCTGCCGGAGCCGAAGAGATGGGGCGCGAGCTGCGCCTGGAGGTCGGCCGGGGTGGGCCGGCGCGAGACGTCCATCTGCATACAGGACTCGATGAGCGGGCGCAGCTCGTCCGGCAGACCCTCCAGGTCCGGACCCTCCCTGAGCAGCATGAAGACCGTCTCGACAGGGTTCGCGCCATGGAAGGGCGCGTGCCCGGTGGCGGCGAAGACCAGCATCGAGCCGAGCGAGAAGACGTCGCTGGCGCCGGTGACGCTGCGCGAGTCGCGGGCCTGCTCGGGCGACATGTACGCGGGCGTGCCGACGGCGACGTTCGTCATGGTCAGGCGGGTGTTCGAGACCCCGGAGGCGATACCGAAGTCGATCACCCGGGGGCCGTCCTCGACGACGAGGACGTTGGACGGCTTGAGGTCGCGGTGGACCAGGCCCGCGCCGTGGATGGACTGCAGGGCCTCGGCGACACCGGCGGCCAGCCACCGCACGGCCTGGGCCGGCAGCGGCCCGCACTCGTTCACTATCTCTTCGAGGGAGGGCGCGGGCACGTACGCGGTGGCGAGCCAGGGCACGGCGGCCCGAGGATCGGCGTCGACGACCGCGGCCGTGTAGAAGCCGGAGACGGCACGCGCGGCCTCGACCTCACGGGTGAAGCGGACACGGAACAGCTGGTCCTCGGCGAGCTCGGTCCGCACGGTCTTGATCGCCACGCGCCGCCCGGACGCCGAGCGCGCGAGATAGACCAGGCCCATGCCACCTGCACCGAGCCGGCCCAGCACCTCGAAGGGCCCGATCCGTCTCGGGTCGTGCTGCGTCAGCTGCTCCACTTGCCTGCCACCTCCCCGTACGGGCCATGAGAATACGGCCCCGTGGCCCTGATTCTTCCTGTCCGAGGCGACGGTTGCGAACCCGGGGGCGGATCGGGGTGTCGCCCGTTTGGCCGGAAGGTCTTTCATCCGAGCGTGAGCGGCGTTGAGCGGGCACCCAGGGTTGCGAACACGTAAGCGAGTCGTCACTCAATGTGCTTCGCGTGTGCGATATCAGGCTGTTTGTGCGACTAGGGACGGCAGAGTGAACGACGTGAAGCAGCTGGCGAGGATGGGAGCGGCTCGGCATGGCTGACGCCTTACGGACGATCGACCCACCCTATGTAGCCCAAGGGCCATCGGGTGTGACGCTCAGGAGCCGCCTCAAGGGCCTGGCACCCAAGGACGTAGAAGTCCTTGAGCAGGTAGGCGCACACCTGGGCTCACTCGCCTCCATGGACCTCAAGATCCGCTGCGCCGACGGCCTGCGGCACTCCAAGGAAACGTGGGCCGCCCGCAAGCGTGCTTTGACGCCACTGTCGTCGGCACGGTGGGCCGGGGCCGATGTGACACGGGGCCGCTGGTACGTGACAGCTTCCTGGCAGATTCCACCCACCAAGACCGTCTCCCTGAGCGCAGCGCTCGCAGGCGGAGTGATCGGCGTGGACACCAACGCCGACCACCTCGCCGCCTGGCGTCTCGATGTCCACGGCAACCCCATCGGCCACCCGCGGCAGTTCTTCTACGACCTGACAGGGTCGACCGATCGCCACGACGCCCAACTCCGCCACGCCGTCACCCGGCTCGTGCACTGGGCGCGAGCCTGCGGCGTCAAGGCCATCGCCGTCGAGAACCTGGACTTCGGGACCGACAAGACGCGGGAGAAGCACGGCCGCAAGCACAAATTCAGGCATCTCATCTCGGGAATGCCGACGGGCAAGCTGCGTGCACGGCTGGCGTCGATGACGAGCGCCTCCGGTATCGCCGTCATCGCCGTCGACCCGGCCTACACGTCGAAGTGGGGCGCCCAGCACTGGCAATCCCCACTGACCAGCAGGACTCGCAGAACCACCCGCCACGATGCGGCAAGCGTCGCGGTCGGGAGGCGCGCCCAAGGACACGCGATCAGGCGACGGACAGCACCGCCCCCACACGACCGGAGCGATCGCATGGGGCATCGGACCGTCCAGGCCGGATCGGGCGCCCTTGGGCGTGAGGAACCCAGCCCCCGCATCCCGGGACCACGGACACGATCCGTGCCGCCCGGAAGCGGCGAGAACGCGGGGAACCAGTGTGTCCAAGACCGTTCGGGACACACGGCTGAGCGTGGCGCCTGGCAGCAGGAACCGCTACCGCTCGGCCTTTAGGAACGGTGTCCTATCTCATTTCGCCGGGCGGGGTGGAGGGCTTTTCGGATGATTCGGTGGATTCGTCGGGCGGCGAGTCCGAGGGGGCGCCGGAAGGGTCCCGTCCGGGTTCCCGTGCGGGTTCTTCGGCGGGCTCGGCGACGGCCTCTTCGGCGGGTTCCGCGAGGACGGCGAAGCGGGCGCCCTGGTTGTCGCGGAGGACGGCGATGCGGCCGTGCGGGGTGTCGAAGGGCGGGTTCGTGACGCGGCCGCCGAGGACGGTGGCGGTCGCGCAGGTCCGGTCGCAGTCGTCGACGGCGAAGTAGACGAGGATGTGCCCCGGCAGCTCGGCCGGGAAGGCCTCGGTGAGGACGGCCCGGCCGCCGAAGGACGTGTCGTCGCCGGCGCGGGAGCCCGGCGGGGACCAGACGCGGTAGTCGAAGTCGCCTTCCCTGCCCTCCTCGTCCGGCTCGACCTGGGTGCCGAGGTAGCCGAAGACGGAGGCGTAGAAGGTGTCGACCGCGTCCCGTTCCCTCGTATAGACCTCCATCCAGCAGAAGGAGCCGGGGAGCATCGTCCGCTCGAAGCCGTCGTCCTCACCGGACTGGCGCAGGCCGAAGACGGCGCCGCCGGGGTCGGCGGCGAGCGCGAGGACACCGAAGGGGCCGACGGGGTACGGCTCCATGATCATCTGGCCGCCCGCGGCCTTGATCCGGGCGGCGAGGGTGCCGGCGTCCCGGGTGGCGAGGTAGATGGTCCAGGTCGTGGGCATCCGGCCGTCCCGCTTGGGGATGAGGCCGGCCACCCGCTTGCCGTCCTTGCGGGCCTCGTCGCGGTCGGGGTCGAAGGTCCAGCCGAAGAGCTCGCCGTAGAACCGCTTGCCCGCCTCGAGGTCGGGGAGCTGCGCTTCCACCCAGCAGGGGGTGCCCTCTGTGAATGCGGCCATGGCTCCACGCTAGATCCGGGTGACCCGCCCCGCACGCCCCGTAATCGAACATACCGCCATATAGGGACCCTGCGGACACCGGATTCCTTGAGTTGTCCACCGAAGTTATCCACAGGCTGTTAATAAGCTTTTCGAGTACGAGCCCGCTCCGCACCCCCGGGGCTCCTCCGTCGACCGCCCGGGAGGGGGTGCACCCCATTTGCAGTCGGTCGAATCGCGCGCCGATCACCCCTCGGTAAGCTGACGGCATGACAGGACAAGTACGCACCGTCGACGGCCGCGTGGCCGGACGACGCGGTCAGGCGACGCGGCAGAAGCTGCTCGACTGCCTCAGCGAGATGCTCAGCTCCTCGCCGTACCGGGACGTCAAGGTCATCGACGTGGCCCGGAAGGCGGGCACTTCACCCGCGACGTTCTATCAGTACTTCCCCGACGTCGAGGGCGCCGTTCTCGAGATCGCGGAGGAAATGGCCAAGGAAGGCGCGGGGTTGACCGAGCTCGTCTCCGGCCGCTCCTGGGTCGGCAAGGCGGGCTGGCAGACCTCCGAGGAACTCGTCGAGGGCTTCCTGGACTTCTGGCGCCGGCACGACGCGATCCTGCGGGTCGTGGACCTCGGGGCCGCGGAGGGCGACAAGCGGTTCTACAAGATCCGCATGAAGATCCTGAACTCCGTCACCAACTCCCTCACGGACACGGTGAAGGAGCTCCAGTCCAAGGGGAAGGTCGACAAGGATGTCAGCCCCGCGGCGATGGCGGGCTCCCTGGTCGCGATGCTGGCCTCGGTGGCCGGGCACCAGAAGGGCTTCCAGACCTGGGGTGTGAAGCAGGCCGAACTGAAGCCGAATCTGGCGCTGTTGGTGCATCTGGGGATCACGGGCAAGAAGCCGACGAAGTAGCGCCCCGCCGCACTTCCCCACCCATCCGTCCTGTCGCGGGGGGGGGGGGGCGGCCCCCCCACAGAAGAGGAGGGGAGACAGGGGGGGGGCGAGGGCACAAACCCACCCACCCGACCCCCCCCCCCCCCCCCCCCCCACACCCCA
>NZ_JBHWBS010000123.1:17551-21291 GCF_042735655.1 Streptomyces sp. NPDC059567
GCGCGTCCTCGCGCCCCTCCCCCCCCTACCCCCCGCGCGCGGGCGTCGGCCGGGGGCGCGCCGCGAGAGCCGCGTGGCTCCCCGCCCCGGTTCCCGTGTCGGGCTCCAGGCCCACGCCCGGCCCCGGCGCCCCGCCCCGGACCCCGCACCCTCAGGCCGCATGTCCGGCCCCCGGGAACCCGGCCCCACGCCCGCACCCCCGGGCCCCGCACCCCCGGGCTCCGCGCCCCGGGCCCCGCACCCCGGCGAGCCCGCTACCGACGCGTCAGACGGAAGAGCCTGATCTCCCGCTCCACCCTGGCCTGGTACGTCGCGTACGGCGGCCAGAACCCGAGCGCCGTCTTCCACGCGGCCGCCCGCTCCTCCCCGCCCAGCCGCTCGGCCCGTACGAGGATCGTCTCGCCGCGCCAACTCACCTCCGCCTCCGGGCACTTCAGCAGGTTCCCGGTCCACGCCGGATGCCCTTCCCGCCCGAAGTTGGAACCGATCAGCAGCCAGGTGCCGTCCGGCTCGGGAATGCAGGCCAGCGGCGTCACCCGCGGCAGCCCCGACTTCGCGCCCCGTACGGTGAGGATGAGACCCGGCAGCATCTGGGCGCTCAGCATCACCTTCCCCCGCGTCAGCCGGTGCACCGCCCGGTCCATCGCCGGTATGAAGTGCGGCGCGACCTTCGCGAACGTCCGCGTGGACGACACCTTCTGCATCAGACGCACTCCGACGGCCACTACGCCGCCACCTCCCCGAAGAGTCCGGTCTCCTGTGCCACCCGAGCCCGCAGCCGCCGCACCGGACCGAAGAGCAGCTCGTCGGCCGTCGCCCGTTTGAAGTACAGATGGGCCTCGTGCTCCCAGGTGAAGCCGATGCCGCCGTGCAGCTGGATCGTCTCCCCCGCCACCGCCCGCAGCGCCTCCAGGGCGGCCGCGAGCGCGAGCGCCCCCGTGGCCGGTTCGCGGGCCGCGCCGTACGCCAGCGAGCGCGCCGCCTCCACCTGGACGTATAGGTCGGCGAGGCGGTGCTTGACCGCCTGGAAGGAGCCGACGGGCCGGCCGAACTGTTCGCGGGACCCGACGTACTCGACCGTGCGGTCCAGGGCCGCCTGGGCCGCGCCGACCGACTCGGCCGCGAGGGCCGCCGCCGCCGTCCGCCCGGTCGCGGCGAGCGCCCCGAGCGCGTCGACCGGTTCCTCGCCGAGCAACTCCGCTTCCACGTCCCGCAGTTGCACGGTGGCCTGGGAGCGGGTGGCGTCCAGGGCGGGCTGCCGTACGCGGAGGAGTCCGGCGGCATCGCCGCGTACGAGGAAGAGCAGGGTGCGGCTCCGCGCGAAGCCGCCGGCGTGCGCGGCGACGACGAGCAGCCCGGCGCTGTGTCCGTCGAGGACCTGGGCGGCCTCTCCGTAGAGGCGCCATCGCCCGTCCACGGACCGCGCCTGGATGCCGCCGGCCCGTCCGCCACCTGCCCAGGAGCCGTCGGCGTTGTCGCCGGTAAGGCCGAGTGCGAGGGCGAGGGAGGTGCCGGCCACGGCGAGGGCGCAGGTCAGCGAGGAGTCGGCGATGCTCGGCAGGAGGTCGGCACGCTGCCGTTCGCTGCCGAGGGCGAGGATCAGCGGGGCGGCGAGGACGGCGGTGGCGAGGAGCGGGGAGGGGGCGAGGGCCCGGCCGGTCTCCTCACAGGCGAGGGCGAGGTCGGCGGAGCCGCAGCCGACACCGCCGTACTCCTCGGGCAGGGCGAGTCCGGCGAGTCCGAGGGTGCCGGACATCCGGTGCCACAGGTCGGTGTCGTACCCCTCGGGGGTCGCGACGGCGGCGCGGACCTCGGCGGGTCCGGAGCGTTTGGCGAGCAGTTCGCGCAGGGTGCGGCGGATCTCGTCCTGCTCCGCGGTGAAGGCGGCGTCCATGGAGCTCCCCTCCGTATCTGACGGCCCGTCATGTTAGGCCGGGGAAGGGCAGAAGCACAGAGCCTGGATCAGCAGATCTCACCGGGGCCGCGCGCGGTCGCCCGCAGGAGGTCCCGTACGAGGTCGAAGTCGACGTTCTCGGTACGCCGGAAGCGCAGGCACCCCTTGCCCATGTCCTGGTCGGCCAGGCGGTCCTCGAAGCCCTCCCGGACGTCCGGCCGCATCAGATAGAAGGAGATGTACTGCTTCTGCGCGGCGAAGGCGATCTCCGGCTCGCCGCCGGGGCGGTGGTAGGCCGGCATTCCGTAGGCCATGACCTCCTCGAAGCCGTGGAGCTCCGTGCGGCACAGCTCGCGCAGCCGGACCAGGACCGTGAGCCGGTCCGTCTCCGGGATCTCGGCGAGGTAGCCGTCCACGTCCTCGGCCGCACTTCTCGGCATCCGTGCCTCCCAGTCCAAAGTCTTCCACGTATATCTGATGTACCGTCAGATTCATGCCCACCACTTCACGGAACCGCGCCGGGCGCCGCGTCGCCGTCGTCGGCATATCCCTCTCCGACTGCGGCCGCGTCGACGAGGCCACTCCCTACACTCTGCACGCCCAGGCCGCTCGCCGCGCCCTCGCGGACAGCGGACTCGACCGCTCGGTGATCGACGGCCTCGCCTCGGCGGGCCTCGGCACGCTCGCCCCGGTCGAGGTCGCCGAGTACCTGGGGCTGCGCCCCCGCTGGGTGGACTCCACCGCCGTCGGCGGCGCCACCTGGGAAGTCATGGCCGCCCACGCGGCCGACGCCATCGCCGCGGGGCACGCCAACGCCGTCCTGCTGGTCTACGGATCGACCGCCCGCGCCGACATCAAGGCCCGGCGCCGCACCGCGAACCTCTCCTTCGGGGCGCGCGGCCCGCTGCAGTTCGAGGTCCCCCACGGACACACGCTGATCGCGAAGTACGCGATGGCCGCCCGCCGCCATATGCACGAGTACGGCACCACCCTGGAGCAGCTCGCCGAGGTCGCCGTCCAGGCGCGGGCGAACGCCGCGCTCAACCCGGAGGCGATGTTCCGCGAGCCGATCAGCGTCGACGAGGTGCTCGACGGGCCGATGATCGCGGACCCCTTCACCAAACTGCACTGCTGCATCCGCAGCGACGGGGGCTGCGCGGTGCTACTGGCCGCCGAGGAGTACGTGCCGGACACGGCGAAGGCGCCCGTGTGGATCCTCGGCACGGGCGAGCACGTCTCGCACACCACGATGTCGCAATGGGAGGACTTCACCGTCTCCCCCGCGGCGGTCAGCGGCCGGCTCGCGTTCGAACGGGCGGGGGTGCGGCCGGAGGAGGTCGATCTCGCGGAGGTCTACGACGCCTTCACCTATATGACGCTGGTGACGCTGGAGGACCTGGGCTTCTGCGCGAAGGGCGAGGGGGGTCCGTTCATCGAGGAGAAGGGCCGGCTGCCGGTCAACACCGACGGCGGTGGGCTCTCGGCCTGCCATCCGGGGATGCGGGGCCTGTTCCTGCTGGTGGAGGCCGTGCGACAGCTGCGCGGGGAGGCCCCGGGACTCCAGGTCCGGCGGCCGGACGGAAGCCTCCCGGAGCTTGCCGTGGCGTCGGGGACGGGCGGCTGGTTCTGCTCCTCGGGGACGGTGGTGCTCGGCCGCGGCTGACCCGGGGGGCCCCGCGCAGGGATCTATACAAGCGTCATAGACAAACGTGTAGGACATCCGTATAGTCGTCCGTGGGGGGGGGGGGGGGGGGGCCCCCACCACCACCACACGAAACCGCACACAACACACCACACCAACAGCTATAACAACACGCACGACAGAGCGCAGCCCCGCCACCGCACC
>NZ_JBHWBS010000124.1:0-15104 GCF_042735655.1 Streptomyces sp. NPDC059567
GGGCGCGGCCGCCCATTCTTCGCCCCCCCCCGCCGCCCCCCCCCCGCCGGCCGCCCCCCCCCGCCCCTCCGGCGTGTCCGGGGTCAGCCGAGGTTGGCCTCGAAGTCCCAGTAGGGGCGGTTGCGCTGGCGCGCCGACAGGGTGTGCGGATGCTGGGCGCCCAGGGTCCTGGTGAGGGTGAGCAGGGCGTCCTCCTCCAGCTTCCCCGCTTCCTCGACCTCGCGGAGTCCCCGCAGGTCGGTGGCGAGCGCCACCTGGCAGGACAGGGTGAGCGGGTGCTCGTTGCCGAGCGTGTGCCGGGCACGGCGCAGGGTCTCCCGGCTGAGTTCGGCGGCGTCGGCGACCCGCCCGTTGAAGTTGCGGGCGGCGGTCGCGTTGAGGGCGCAGCCGAGGGCCCAGGGGTGGTCGGGGCCGAGGGAGGCGGTCAGACCGGCGAGCGCGCCCTCCAGCATGGCCAGGGCGTCGGCGCGTTCACCGGAGGCCTGCATGACGAGCGCGGTGTTGGCGAGGACGCCGGTGGCGACGGGGTGGGCGGGGCCGAGGAGCGTACGGTAGCCGGCCTCGGCCTCGTTGCTGAGCTCCCTGGCGTGGTCGAGGTCGCCGTGCTCGCGCAGGTAGTTGGCGTAGTTGTTGATGGAGGAGAGCGTGGAGTAGTGGGTGCGGCCGTGCACCTGCTCCTGCTGTTCGAGCAGGCTGGCCATGGTGGCTCCGAGGTCCTGCTGGAAGCCGCCTTCGCGACGGCGGCACAGCGCGAGCTGGGCGCGGGCGTAGAGGGTCTGCAGGTGCTGCGGCCCGAGGACCTGGACGTGCACCCGGACGTTGGCCTCCTGGCGGGCCAGCGCCTCCCGGTAGTTGCCGAGCAGGCGCAGGTCCTGGGCGACGGCGTTGCTGGAGTTGAGGGTGTGGGCGTGCCGGGTGCGGAGCACGTTCTCGCTGCGGGCCAGCGATGCGACGTCCTGGTCGTACGCCTCCCGGTAGCGGCCGAGCATCCGCAGGACGACGCCGAGGTTGTGACCGGCGACGAGGGTGAGGAACTCGGTCTCGCCGAGGAGCCGCTGCGCCTCGGTGTACGCCTCGCGCTGGATCCGTTCCGACTCCTGGTACTGCCCGAGGAAGCGCAGGTCGCTGGCGATGGAGACGGCGGATCGCAGCGAGCCCAGCTCGTCCCTGGTCTCGGCGGCGTTGAGCCGGTCGCGGACGGCGATGTCGAGTTCGTAGGCGTCCCGGAAGCGGCCGAAGGCACGCAGGATGTAGCTCTCCTGGATGGTGAGTTCCAGCATCTCGTGGCTCACCGGGTCCATGAACGTGGACCAGTGGTCCCGGATCTTCTCCGCCAGGCGGATTCCGGCCCGGAACTCGGCGCTGCGGAAGCAGTAGCGCAGGCAGTTGAGCACGGCGGTCTGGACGCGGGGGTTCCGGCTGGCGAGGGCGCCGGACGGCTCCAGGTGCGGCAGGAGTTCGGCGTACCGGGGCCAGTGCCGGCTGTCCATCGGGTTGCCGGGGTCGGCCTCGGCGAGGAGGGTGCGGACGGCCTTGCGGTGGGCCTCGCGGTGTTCGCCGTCGGTGAGCCGGGCGACGATGTCGTGGACGAGCCGGTGCATGTGCACGGACTCCTGGTGCGGTCCCACCTCGACGCTGGTGACCGGGCCGCGTGACTCGCGGCTGAGCACCGAGTAGTTGACCAGGGTGTCCAGGGCGCGGGTCCAGGCGGGCAGGTCGGTGACCATCCAGCGGAGGTCCTCGGGGAGGTCCGCCTGGGGGTAGGCGCGGACGATGCCGAGGGGGATGCGGCCGGGGGCGAAGGAGGCGCACAGGCTGAGCACGTCGATGGCCTGTGGCTGGGCGCGTCGGAGCCGGTTGATCAGTATCGACCAGGAGGTGAGCGAGGCGTTGGGGAAGCCGTCGCTCGACGGCTCGTCCACGGTGGAGAGCCGCCCGTCGCGGACCATGCGCAGATACTCGGGCACTTCCATGCCGGACTCGCCGAGCCAGGCCGCGGCCTGGACGAGCGGCAGGGGTACGTCGCCGAACTCGGCGGCGACCTCGTCGGCCTCGGGTGCCGAGATGTGCGGGGCGCGGCGCATGAGGTAGCCGGTGGACTCGGCGCGGTCGAAGCTCGGCACTTCGAGGATGTCGGTGTGGTCGCCCCAGCCCCGGTTGCGGGAGGTGATGAGCACATGGCCGGGGCCCTGGGGGAGCAGCACGTTGGCGCCGTCCGTGTCGTCCCAGCCGTCGAAGATGATCAGCCAGCGGGCGTGCGGGTCGCCGCGGCGCAGGGCTTCGCGGACGGCGCGGATGCGCTCACCGGGTTCGTTGCCACTGGACAGGCGCAGCTCGACGGCGAGTTCGCCGAAGCGGTCGCGCTGGATGTTGCGGTCGTCGGAGTTGACCCACCAGATGACGTCGTAGTCGGGGCTGAACCGGTGGGCGTACTCGGCGGCGATCTGGGTCTTGCCGATGCCGGACATGCCGAGCAGGGTGCAGGCGGCGCTGCCGCGCTCGGCGTCCATCAGCCGTTCCTGGAGCTCGGTGAGCAGGTCGTCGCGGCCGGTGAAGCGGGGGTTGCGGCGCGGGACCTCGCCCCAGATGTCGGGCGGCGTCTCCGGGTAGCGCACCAGCGAACCGGGCGGGACGCGGCGGCCGGCCGAGCGGCGCGGTTCGATGCCGAGCCTGCTGAGCAGCCGCGCCTCGGCCTCCTCCTCGCCGACGCCCCAGAGGCTGACCGGTTCGAGGACGGCGGTGGCCGGGAGGAGCGTGCGGTTGGTCAGGTTGACGGCGGCGAACCGTTCGGCGTTGGCGGCGACGAAGCCGCGCAGCACGTCGTTCCATTCGCCGGCGGCGCGGGGGCCGAGCTGGAAGAACCAGTCGTCGAGGACGAGCAGGACCTGCCCGCGGGCGAGCAGCAGGTCGCCGAGGGAGTCCTCCAGCGCCGACTCGCGCGGGGGGTCCCAGCGCAGGGGCGTGGTGCGCACCCCGTGGGCTTCGAGGCGCTGGCCGATCCAGGCCGACCACGGGCGGTGGTAGCCGGGGAAGACCACGAGGACATGCTCAGGCGCGGCCCTTCCTCCGTACTCCGCCGCTGCGCCGCCACCCGACCGCTGTTCCGCCATCTGTACGTCTCCCGTCCCGCTGCCGCGCAACGCAGTGTCATGCGCCCTTGGCACAGTGTTACCCAGCCGCCCTCGGGGCCGCGCCCAGGCTCGCGTGGTGCAGCCTCATTTGATGGACGAACTCCCGCCCCTCACTGGTCAGTTCATCTGATTCAAGCAGGATCGCCAGAGCCTCATCCACCTGATCGTGGAAACGGTCGAACTGCTGCCCCGCGCTGGTCCGCCAGGGTGTCGACACCCCCTCGGCCGTGGCCGCGCGCCGCCACAGATCGGTCAGGGCCAGATGGGCGTAGGCGCCGTGGAGCACGCCCGCGATGGGCCTCGGATCGGACCGCCAGCCGACCCGGTGCACGGCGGCCCGTCCCGGCAGGTACAGCGGCACGAGCTCGTGCAGCGTGGCCAGTTTGCCGTGGTGGACCTCGTGGACCAGGGTCTCGGCCATGTCCTGCGCCCCGGAGGGCAGGGAGGTCAGCACGGCGCCCGGAGCGACGCTCAGCGTGGCCCCCGAGGAGCCCGGGCCACGAGGGACGAGCGGCACGAGCGCGCGGACCGAGCGGCGCACCTCGGCCGCCCTGGCGGGGTCGGTGCGCGCCAGCAGGTCCTGAGCGGATCGCCAACAGGCGGACCAGGCCGCCCGGTCGGTCACCGCGTGGTCCGATCCCGCACGGGCCGGGCTGCCGATACCACCGGGCGGCACCCGATAGGGGTCGAGGTCGTCGAGGCGGGCGGCCGAGCCGCTCAGGACCCGAAGCCCGGCCCATCCGGGCCCCCATCCGGTCAGCGCCCCGGTCCGCCGGTCGGCGAGCACCAGGACGACGGGCGCCCGGCCCGTCAGTCCCTCGGAGTGGATCCGTACGATGCGGGCCCCGGCCCGGATCCGTACGCGCCCGCCGCCCCTCGCCCGCAGCCTTCCGACACCGGGCAGCGAGAGGAACCCGCCCGGGGCGTCGACGGTGACGTCGAGGGGCGAGCCGGACCGCAGGGCGGCCGTGACGGCGAGGATGTCGAGCCGGGCCAGATGCCGGTCGAGGCCCGGCCCGAGCGGCTCCATGAGCGCGGTGGCCAGCCAGGTGCCGGTCGTGGGGTAGTCGAGCACGTCGCGGACCACGCCGGGATGACGGCCTTCGACCCGCTCCAGCAGCTGCCAGGATTCGGCGAAGCGCTGGAACGCGGCCGCGTCCACGGCGTCGCGGTGCCGGTGGACCCGCACCGACAGGGCCTTGAGCAGCAGCAGACGCCGGGCGTGCAGGGTCGAGCGCAGCAGGGAGGCGCTACGGGTCGCGGAGCGGGTGCGGGCCAGCTCCGCGAAGGCCGCGGCGTGCGGCGGGGCGAGGGTCATCCTCGCCTCCCCGGCCGGACAGCGGACGTCCGTCCGCTTCTGACCGGAAACAGGTGGTGGAGACGGCCTGCGCGGTCAATGACCGCCGCCCGATGTGCAGTTGTCGACGAGGGCGCCCTCGTTCCAGGACTCGGCAAGATCCCGGGGCTGCCACAGGACCCGCTCGACGGCCACCGCCAGCTCCGGATCGTCCATGAAGCGCAGTGTCCGCAGGTCGACGGCGGTGAGATCGGGCAGGTGCGGCGGGCGGCCCGCACCCTTGTCGACACCGGCAACCCACTCCATGTGCTCCAACACGCTCGGCTCCTCCCCACCGACGCCAGTCCCCCACGGTCGTAGCGGCTGAGCGGTTCTTCCCGACGCCAGGAAGCCAGAAACCCGTTCGACTCAACTGCGCCCATTCACGCCCCCGTTATCCAGCCGTTCTCGTAGCGCCTCTCCGGCGGTCTAGCCGGCCGTGTCGCTCCACGCCCACCACGGCGGCGCGATCCGGCGGCGGTCCTCGCCGGAGAGCCGGGCCTGCGGCGGACCCTGGTCCCTGCTCACCTCCGCGAGGAGCGCCCTGGTCCGTTCGACATCGCTCCAGTCCACCTCCACCAGCGCGGCCGTGAGCCGCTGCCACTGCTCGGCCGACGCCCGGAGCACACTCCTCGCCCCGCCCGTGCGGCCCATGAGCCACAGGACCGCCGCCTGCGCATGCAAGGCGCGCGCGCCGGTGATCGTGCCGGGCATGTCTCCATGGGCGGCCCGGGCGTCCTCCCAGGCCCGTTCGTAGGCCGTGAGCGCGTCACCGAGGACACCGTCCCTGGCCGACTCGCTCAACTCCAGTCTCACCCGTCCCAGTTGCAGCCATACCTCGGAGCGCAGGGCGATGTCCCGGGTGGTGCGGGCGGCCTGTTCCAGCAGATGGCGGCTCTCGTACAGGTCGGGCAGGAACCCGGTCCGGTGGAAGCGCAGGGCCAGCACGCTGCCGATCAGGATCCCGGCCCGGGCACGGTCAGGCGCCCCGGCCGGGAGCCGGGTGAGAGCCTCGCGCAGCACGCTCTCGGCCCGGTCGACGGGGGCCTGACCGGGGGCGGCCGCGGCGCGGCGCATCAGTGACTCGCCCCAGGTCATCAGGATCCGTCCGCGCTGCTCGCTGTCGGCGGGCGCGAGCAGGGTGGCCTCCTCGTAGGCGGCGTCCGCGGCCGCTCCGTCGCCGGCCGCGTCGTGGAGCCGGGCGAGCGCCCTGGTCCAGCGCAGCCGCAGGGACGCACCGTCACCGAGGAGCTCTCCCGCCCGGCCGAGTACGGGGGTGATCTCGGCCGGGTCGGCGCCGGCGAGGTGCAGGGCGTCGGCCAGGTCGAGGAGCGCGGGGCCGCTCTCCCGGAGGGAGAGCGCGGTGGTGAGCTCGGCGGCCGCCGCCGGTCCGTCGCCGCGCGCGAGGAGCAGCCGTCCGCGGCGCAGATGGAGGGTGTGGTGGTGGGCCTCGGGCCAGTCCGGCACGTCTCCCGTCAGCGCGGCGAGGGCCTCGTCCAGGTGCCGGGTGTCGGCGGTGTGGCGCCACAACCCGTGGTGTGCCACGGCCTGTTCGAGGCGCGCCTCGGCCCACTGGGCACCGCCCTGCTCGGCGAGGCCCGCGGCCCGTTCCAGTTCGGTCAGCGCGCGGGTGAGCAGGTCGTGGCGGCGTTCGGTGCCCTGGACGGCGGCGGTGCCGGACTCCGCGTACAGCACGCGTCCGAGCAGGATCCCGGCCTCGACGGGGTGCTCCGTCAGCGCGGCCTCGGCCTGTTGGCGGGCCCGGGTCAGCAGCGAGGGGTCGGACTGGCTGCGCCACTGGTCGAGCAGCCGTCGCGCCGCGGCGAGCGGGTCGGGGGTGATCAGGTCGGGGTGGTAGAAGCGGAGCACGCGCGCGGGGATACGGGCGAAGAGCTCGGGCTCGGTGCCCACCGGGCCGGTGGGTTCGTCGGTCTCCTCCACCGTGCCGGGGACGGCCGCCGGGTCTTCGGTGGGCCGGCCGGCCAGTCCGGCCGCCGCGAGCGCCGGGAAGTTGCGCATCCCCTGGCCGAAATTGCGCTCCACGTACTCGGAGCAGTGCTTGAGCACGAGCGCGGCGGCGCTGCGGTCCAGGGAGCCGAGGAGGTGCTGCTGGACACCCGGCGGATAGCTGAAGCACGGGTACGGGGACGGGCCGGGCAGCTGCCGCAGCAGACCGCTGAGCAGGACCTCGGCGAGCTCCATGGGGCCGGTGTCGGGCAGCATCGCGCGCTGCACGAGCTGCATGACGGGAAGGGCGAGCGGGGCGGCGGCGAGATGGACGGCGAGCCGCACGGCGCCGGGCGAGGCACCGGCCGTGAAGGCGCGCAGCAGTTCCTCGTCGCTGCGCGGGACGCGGGCCCGGCCGGGGCCGGCGTCCGGCGCGGCCCCCCGCAGCACCTCGGGGGCGATCATCGCCGCCCAGCCCCGGATCGCGCCGGAGCCGTGGCCGGCGTGGAGCCGCGCCCAGGAGGCGAACGCCTCGGGTGTGGGCGTGAGCACGGGCACCGCGCGCGTGTCGGGGGCGACCGGCTCCCAGGGCTCCTCGTCCGGCTGGAAGCCGGTGTGTCCGCCGGGGGCCGAGGGGCGCAGCAACAGGCCCGGCTCGACGGACAGGGCGGTCCGTGGCCAGAGCCTCGGGGGCAGCGGCTGGACGAGGGCGAGCGGGGACTGCCGGGGCCACTGGTGGATGAGCCGCTGGGCCGCTCCGCGCTGCCAGAGAGAGCCGACGCAGTCGCTGACGATCAGGGTGAGACGGCGGCCGGTGGGGTCGTGGAGCTGGTCGCCCGAACGCAGCCGGGGCCGCCCGTCGGCCCCCGAGGTGGTGGTGACCCGCGGCGGGCCCTCGCCCGTGTCGTACAGCCGGTGGACGCGGACGTCGCGGAAGGCGCCGGACTGCTGGCAGGCCTGGCGCAGCTCCTCCACCATCCGTGTCCAGACGACCATGGCGGGGCCGGTGTCCATGAGGAGCTGGATGTCGGGGCGACGGCCGGCGGCGGCGCGCAGGACGGGGGTGAGGATGCCGGCGGCGGCGCTGCGTTCGGCCGTGGCCTCCTCGTCGAGCAGGCCCTCGCCGGGCCGGAGCGGGAAGTGGGCGTAGTGCCGCAGCGGGCGGAGCGCCTTCTGGAGTCCGAGGAGACCGGGCAGGGCATTGGCACCGGGCGCGCGGACGGGCAGGTTCCTGCTCCGGTCCGTACGGCGACGGAACGCCTCGCCCTCGCCGGGGTCCCGGGGACGGGTGTACAGCGAGAGGCCGACGGTGTCGGAGGCGCGGACGGGCCGCGTTCCGTCGTCGGCGCCGGTGCGCGTGCCCGGCTCCCGGTCCCGTTCGTCGCCGATGCCCGTACCCGGAGGGTTACGGGCACCTGCCGCGTCGCCGCCGCCGACCATGGCCGGATCTCGCCCCTCCGTCTGCTCCTCGGGGCGTAACGGGTCTTCCGACCGGTCCACGGACCGGTCCGCCGCGGGGTCCTCCGGATCCGGGGAAGCACTCGGCAGCCACTGGGCGAGCCAGACGGCGTCCGCGACCTCCTCGGCGGTCGGCTCATGGCCGCCGGCGCGCAGTCGGCGGGTGAGTTCTTCCAGATGCATCCGGTGCATCCGGCCATCACCTCGGCTGATCGAGCGGCTGCATGAGCATGTCCGCGATGCGTTCCCGGGTCACCCGCTCGGTGCGCGGGGCGTGCTGGGTCAGGTAGATCGCGTTCAGGAGCTGGTCGGTGGCGATGACCTCGCCGGGGTCGCGGTTCAGGAAGCGGCTCACCAGGCCCTCCTCGCCCGCGGCGGCCTCCGGCCCGAGGTGGGCCTCGATCATGGCGCCCAGCTGCTCCTCGCCCGGCGGTTCCAGCTCCAGGCGGATGCAGCGGCGCAACAGGGCGGCGGGGAAGTCCCGTTCGCCGTTGGAGGTGAGGACGATGAACGGGAAGGTCGAGCAGCGGATGCGGCCGCCCTGGACGGGCACCTTGCGGCCGTCGTCGTCGAGCACCTCGACCACCGGCTCCCGGTCGGCGAGCCGCTCCAGCTCGGGGATGCCGAACTCGCCCTCCTCCAGGGCGTTCAGCAGGTCGTTCGGCAGGTCCAGGTCGCTCTTGTCGAGCTCGTCGATGAGCAGGACCCGGGGCTGTGCGGAGGGGAGCAGCGCGGTGCCGAGCGGCCCGAGCCGGATGTACGAGCCGATGCCGGCCGGAGTCGCGGCCGGCACCGTCGATCCGGCCTGGGCGCGCTCCAGTTGGACGTCCTGGAGCCGGCCGATGGCGTCGTAGCGGTAGAGCCCGTCCTGGAGGGTGGACCTGCTGACGATGGGCCAGCGCAGCACACGGCCGAGGCCCAGCTCGTGGGCGACGGCGTGGGCCAGGGTGGATTTGCCCGTGCCGGGGTTCCCGGTGACCAGGAGCGGCCGGCGCAGGTAGAGGGCCGCGTTGACGGCGTCGGTCTCGGCGGGCCTGGGGTGGTGGTTCTGGACCAGGCGGCGGCGCACGCCGAGCCGCCGGTCACGGCCGGCGAGGGTGTCGTCGGCTCCTCCGGTGGAGAAGTCCCGCCAGGGCGGCGGGGCGGGCAGCCGCCGTATCTCGTCATGCGGGTGGCCGGCACCACGGTAGATCCGCCAATCGTTCACGATGAACTCCTCCTGGCTGTGGTGTCGTGGCCCGGCGCGTCGAAGGTACCGCCCGCCCATGGGCGCGGCCGACTCGAATTCCGGACGATTTGTCCCGGTGTTCGCGGGGTCACCAGCTCTCCTCGCCGAGCATCGGGGGGCCCTGGAGCGGAGCTTCGTGCGGGGGGCGGTCGGGCGGGTCGAACAGGACGGCGAGAGTCGAGGCCCAGGCGTGCTCGGAACGGGCGGCCGGCGGATCGTCCCCCGTGCCGGTGCCGGCGGCCGTCCCGTCACTCGTCCCCGCGGCGATGCCCGCGCCGGTGCCGGTGGCCGCGTTCGTCGCCGCGTTCATGTCCGGGTCCGGGTCGAAGTCGTCGTACGCGTCGGGGTCGGCGTCCGCGTCCGCGGCCACGCGCTTCCGTAGCGAGAGAACCGGCGCATGCAGCGCTTCGGCCCTGCCCGCCCCGGCGAGCAGCCGGCCGGCCCGCTCGTGGAACTCGACGCAGTCCGCGTGATCATGGGCGCCACTCCGCCACAGCGCGATCGGGTGGCCGGCGGCCAGTGCGGCGGCCATCGCCTTGAGCCCTTCGCCGCTGCCCACCTGACCGCAGAACACGGGCACGGAGCCGTCCTCTGCCTCGGAGAGCCGCACCCACGCCTGCCGCGGGGTCTCCCGTCGGATGCGCGTCGTGTGCGCGTCCCGCCCCGCGCCGAGCGTCTCGGCGCGCAGCGGGACGGCCTTGAGGGGCCCGAGACCTGCCGTACGCCACCGCTTGTGCCACTCGGGAGCAGGCGGCCGCTCGTTTCGGGCCCGGTCCCGGATGACGACGATCCGGCGCTGACCGAGGGGCAGCGAGCGTTCGTCGAAGAGCTCGTCGTCGGGCGAGAGCCGCCAGGTGTCGAGGGGTTCGTCGAAGAGTTCGCGCGGCAACAGGGCCTCGACGGCGGCCAGATGCTCGCCGCAGTCACCGAGGGCCAGCGCCTTGGCGAGCGGCTGCCGTAGGGTCTCGTAGAGCCGTTCCCGCTCGACCCCCACGTCGTTCCCGTCCACCGGCCTGATCGTGTGTCCGTCGAAGAGCAGCTTGACCCGCCAGGGGAACCGGTTCACATAGCGCGGGGAGTCGATCTCGATCAGGACGTCGGCCCGTGAGCCGGCGTCCGGGGCCGCATGCGGGCCGCCGCGCCGCCCGCGACCGAGCAGCCCCGCGATCGTCTGCCGGATGACGAGCGGCGTCCCGGCCGCTGCGTCGGTGACCCACGCGCCCAGGCTCCGGATCGCCGCGCTGTCGCCGTGCCGCTCCCTGACGTGCCGGGCGACCCTGGCCGCGTACACGAGCCCGGCGTTCGGACTGAGGTCGGAGGCCGATTCCTGGTTCGGATCGTGGAGTTCCTGGAGCAGTCCGACGCCCTCGCGCCAGGTGTGCGGGGCGTCTTCCAGCAGGGGCCGGACGTTCAGACCCACCGTCAGCTCCCTCACCTCGTCGACGAGGTGCAGCACATCGCCCGGCCCGCCGGGCGGTGGCAGTTCGGCGAGCCGGCCGTACAGATGGATGCGGCGTCCGGGGTCGAGGCCCTGGACGGTGGGGGGCCGGTGTCTGATCTGTGCCCTGGTCCAGTCGGAGTCCTCGGAGAGCGAGCGGTAGCGGGCGAGGTGGTGGCGGTCGTGCTCCCGGATGACCTCGGAGAGCAGCCGGCCGCCGCGCGCCCGGTAGAGCTGCCGCAGGGAGGTGATGGGGACGGCGGCGCCCTCGTCCGCGCCGCGCCCCTTGTTGAGCCCGATGACGGCCGCGCGGTTCAGGTCGACCACCGGTCCGCCGGAGAGCCCCTTCACGGGCTGCGTCCCCCGCAGCAGGAGTGCCTCGCCGTCGACGCCGTGGATCTCGCCGACGGCGTCACGGATCCCCAGCCGGCCGGTCTCACGGGACCAGCCGTGCAGGCTGACCTGGATGGGCTCGGCGATCACGGGCATCCGCTCACTGAGCCGTACGCAGCTCACGTCCTGGACGTCGGGGACGCGGACGAGCGCGAGGTCGGGGAAGTCCCAGTCGTCGAGCTCCTGTTCCGGCACGGCGGGGCGCGGGCTGGCCAGGGCGACCTCGCCGGTCGTCACGCCGCCGTCCCAGACGATGCCGACGGCCCGCTCGCCTCTCCACACCGCGCTTCCCCCCTTTGCCACGACGTGGGCGCAGGTCAGCACCCAGCCGGGGGCGATGAAGAAGCCGGTGCCCCAGTACCGGTCGCCGTGCGGGTCATACCCGTCCCCGGGAGCCGCGATGCGTACCAGTGCGGGGCGCACGAGGGATTCGAAGGCGCTCATACGGCGCCATCGGCCGCCGGGCGGTGGTGCGGCCCGGTGTCGGGCGCCGGCGCGGGTCCGGGAACGGGTGCCGGACGGGGCGCGTGGGCCGGGTCCGAGGCGTCCGGGTCCTGGGCGGGTGCCGGGCCCGGTTCGGTCCAGGTCAGGGAGACCGAGATCGAGGCCGTGCCGCCGCCCTCGGCGAGGACGCTGATCACCTTGCCCGCCTGCGCGGACAGTTCGATGCCGAAGTTGACCGCGACCTCGACCGGCGCCTGCGGGGAGAGTCCGGCCCGCAGCGAGCCGACCACCCCGCGCACCACGTCGGTGAGTCCGCCGGCCATGGAGACGACCCGGTCGCCGATGCCGGTGTCCTGGAAACCGCCGCCCCGTTCCAGCTCGGCCGGTTCACTGATCCTGGCCCACACCGGTGTTCCGTCGTCCAGTCGAATTCGAGCGATCCCATGCGTCACAGCGGCCCCCGCTCCCCGAAACGATGATGAAGAAGGCTAGTCCCTGCCACCGACAAGCGCGAGGGGCCCGTCGGGCACACGACCTATCCTGATCGCATGTACTTCACTGACCGTGGCATCGAGGAACTGGAGAAGCGGCGCGGAGAGGAGGAGGTCTCCTTCGAGTGGCTGGCCGAGCAGCTGCGGACGTTCGTCGATCTCAACCCCGACTTCGAGGTGCCGGTCGAGCGCCTCGCGACCTGGCTGGCGCGTCTCGACGACGAGGACGAGGACGAGTGACCCAGGGGCGGCGGGCGCCGGTCGGCGCCGAATGACCGAGGGCCCTCTCCCGGGTCACTGACCGCGCAGGCGGTCGTAGACCAGGCCCAGCACCCCGTGCGCGACGAGCAGCGCCCCGGCCGCCGCCCAGCCGCCGCTGCGGCGGCCGATGCCCCAGGCGAGCAGCGGCACCCCCGCCCCGAGCTGCACCGCGCCGAGCAGCCGGGCCTTGGGGCCGCGCATGTACGGGCCGAGTCGGCCGCTCTCCACGGCGTCGAGTTCGGCGCGTACGGCATCGCGCCAGCCGTGCCATTCGAGCTGTTCGGCGCCCTGGGCCAGGGCCACCGAGCGGAGCCGGTCTGCGCTTTCGCCGGGGGTGAGCCCGGTGGGCAGGGCGAGGCCGGTGCGGGTGAGGACCGCGGTGAGGCCGATGAGCCGGGAGTGGGCGTCGGCCTCCTTGTCGGGTCCGGTGAGCGGCTCCAGGGCCTGGACGTCCAGGACGGGGTCGAGGGCGAGACGGGCCGCGAAGGTGCGCATGGCCTCGTCCTCGCCGACGGGGGTGCCGTCGGCGAGCCAGGTGTAGCCGACCGTGCGGCGGAATCCGGCGGCGAGGGTGTACCCGGCCCGGTCCGCGTCCCACCAGAGCGCGAGCACGGGCCAGGTGGCGGCGGAGACGGCCAGCGCGGTGGCCCAGCCGGTGACGACCCGTTCGACGGGTTCACTGCCGTGGAGCCAGGGCTTTCCCTCCGGGACGATGACGCTCCACTCCGTTCCCGCCGGGGCGAGGAGCAGCTGCTCCCGCAGCAACTGGGCCGGCGGACGGACGGCCGCGGGCTCGGCACGGCAGAGCAGCAGCGCCCCGACGGAGCGCGGTCCGGATGTCGCGTTCATGGCCCTACGCTAGGTCAATTTGTCCATGTACGAGGGTGAATGCCCTCGCGAACCACCGAGGAACGGGGTTGACTTCCCGGCACCGCGATATATCGTGTTCATCAAGAGACGCGATATGTTGCGTCCCCGATGCGGGAGGTCAGCACGATGACAGAGTGGTCCGTGGCGGAGCCGACGAAACTCACGCTGACCGACTCCGTGACGCGACTGCGGGTGCGCATCGTCGGCGGCACGGTGAATGTCGTGGGCACCGACGAGCCGACCGCCCGCCTGGAGGTCTCCTCCCTCGAAGGCCCGCCGCTGATCGTGACCCAGGAGGGTTCCACCCTCACGGTCACCTATGAGGACCTTCAGTGGAAGGGCGTCCTCAAGTGGCTCGACCGTGTGGGACACCGCCGCCATGCCGTGGTCTCCGTGGCCGTCCCGGCCGGCGCGGACGTCGAGGTGGGCGTGATCGGCGCCGGCGCGGTGATCTCCGGCATCAAGGGGCGTACGGACGTCCGGGGCGTCACGGGCGACACCACGCTCGTCGGGCTCTCCGGCCCGGTCCACGCCGAGAGCATCTCCGGCAGCCTGGAGGCCCAGTCCGTCACCGGAGCGCTGCGCGTGAACTCCGTGACCGGCGACGTGACGGTCATCGAGGCGGCGGGCTCCGTGAAGGCCGACACCCTCAGCGGCGACATGGTGATCGACCTCGACGCCACCGACCTGGCCGGCCCGCCCGCCGACATCCGGCTGAACAGCGTCTCCGGCGAGGTCGCCATCCGGCTCCCGCACCCGGCGGACGCCCGCGTCGAGGCGAACACGACGAGCGGCTCCGTCTCCAACGCCTTCGACGACCTGCGGGTCGCCGGGCACTGGGGCACCAAGAGCATCACCGGCACCCTCGGGGCCGGCCGCGGCACGCTCAAGGCGACGACCGTCTCCGGCTCGATCGCCCTGCTCCGCCGTCCGGACGCGGCCGCGTCCGACGACTTCGAAGCCGCCTCCACCGGAAAGGTGCTGTGACATGCCGCCCGTCTTCGCCCACGGCCGACTGCGCCTCTATCTCCTCAAGCTCCTCGACGAGGCCCCCCGCCACGGCTACGAGGTGATCAGGCTCCTGGAGGAGCGCTTCCAGGGGCTGTACGCACCCTCCGCCGGCACGGTCTATCCGCGGCTGGCCAAGCTGGAGGCCGAGGGCCTGGTCACGCACGCCACCGAGGGCGGCCGCAAGGTGTACTCGATCACCGACGCGGGCCGCGCGGAGCTCGCCGGCCGCGGCGGTGAACTGGCCGATCTGGAGCTGGAGATCCGCGAGTCGGTCTCCGAGCTGGCCGCCGAGATCCGTGACGACGTGCGCGGGGCGGCGGGCAAGCTGCGCAGCGAGATGCGCGCGGCGGCGAGCGAGACCCGGCGCAAGGACTCCTCGTTCGCCGACGCCAAGGAGGAGCTGCGCCGCGCCAAGCAGGAATGGCGGGAGCAGACCCGGCAGGCCCGCGCGGAGGCGCAGTCGGCGCGCCGCCAGGCCAAGGAGTTCCAGCGGATCGCCAAGCAGGTCCAGGACGAGGTCCAGGACCGCTTCGCGCGCGGTGACTGGCCGAAGGGCGTCTGGGAGGGCATCTCGGACATCACGGCCCAGCTGGGCGGCCTGGTCTCGGGCACGACGCACCCCAAGGCGTCGCCCCCCGAGCCGACCGCCCCCGAAGCGCCCACCGCACCGACGGCGCCCACCGCGACGGACGGCACCGGCTCCGACCGGTCGGCCGACGACGCGGCGGCACGGCAGTGGGCCGCCGACGCGGAGTCCACCGGCGACCCGGCCCGCGATCTGGACCGGCTCCTGGACCGCTTCCGCGACGACATCCGCGACGCGGCCCGCGACCACGGGGTGACGGCGACACAGCTGGCGGACACCCGCCGCCATCTGTCCACGGCGGCGGCGCACATCACCACGCTGCTGCACCGGAGCGGCGAGCAGGCCCGCTGATCCGGCACGGGGCAGCGGGAGACAAGCCCGTCGCCCCGGCGCCGGAATCAGTCCGGGGGGGGGGGGGGGGGCCCCCCCCCCCCCCCCCCCGCCCGCCCCCCCCCCCCCCGCGCGCCGGCCCCCGCGCGCGCCCGCGCGCCCCCCCCCCCCCCCCCCCCC
>NZ_JBHWBS010000124.1:15114-20589 GCF_042735655.1 Streptomyces sp. NPDC059567
GCGGGCGGGGGCGGGGGGTACTACCCGCCCGCGCCCCGGCCGCGGTCGTCGGGCGGGGGGGGGCCCCCCCCCCGCCCGCCAAGGGCCCGCGCGGTCAGCCCCGGGTGACGGTCACCGTCACCCGGGCTCCCGGCGCGGCCACCACCCACGCCCGGCCCCGGTCCTTGCGGAGCACGACCGCCTTCCCGCGGGCCGCCACCCGCCAGGCGCCCGGGGGCAGGGACAGCTCCGTCACCCGGGAGCCGCGCCGCCCGGAGTCGTACTCCAGCCGGTAGACCCCGGTCCCGGAGTCGTACACGGAGGAGCGGACCGCGCCCGCGACCGCCTCCGCGTACGGCTGCGCCGTCTCCTCCTTGTTCGTACGGAAGGTCCCGGCGCCGTCCACGGCGCAGTACCCGCCGCCGTAGCACCACACATAGCCGGCCCACCCGCTGCCGTAGCGGCCGAGGGAGGCCATCGCGTCCCGGTAGAAGCGGTTCATGTTCGGCAGGGAGTTGTTGAGCGGCCCCCACTCCCCCACGACCACCGGGACCTTGTACTCCTCGGGGTACCGCGTCACGGCCTGTTCGTACGTCTCGATCCAGCCGGCCGCCGGGTCGTAGTCGGCGCCCGCCTCCATGGCGGTGTTGTAGAAGTGCGGGGCGTAGACGATCTTCGGGTCGTCGATCCTCCCGAGGCCCGCCGGCACGCCCTCGCCGACGATCGGCGTGGGCTCGACGAAGATCCAGGCGTCCCGGTCCACCGAACGGACCGCGTCCGCGAGCCGGTTGTACATCGGGGTCAGCTGTTCGCGCTCGATCCGCCGGGCGGCCGTCGGCAGGTCCTCGCCCTCGCGCAGCTCCCCCATCGGCTCGTTGATCAGGTCGTAGCCGAGGACGGCCGGATGGTCCTCGAAGCGGTCGGCGAGGACGCGCCACATCCGGGCCTGGGCGCGCCGCAGGTCCTCGTCCTCGTAGAGATGCGTGAAGGCGCGCTGCACGGCCGGCTCGAAGTACTCGGCGAACCAGTCGTCGGGGTGCGGGGTGAAGGGCAGCCCGTCCGTCCTGGTCGCCCAGGCGGGCACGCCGCGGTGGCCGAAGGCGGGTCCGAAGACGTCCTGGTGGGCGTCGAGGAGGACATGGACGTCGTACTTCTCCGCCCAGTCCAGGATGCGCTCGATCTTCCGCAGATAGCTCTGGCTGTACTGGCCCCGCCGCGGTTCCAGGTCGTCCCAGAAGACGAGGAGCCGGGCGAAGTTGAAGCCCTTGGCCCGCATGTCGCGGAAGTGCCGCTCGGTGATGGCGCCGAGTGCCTGCTCACCGCGGTTCGCCTTGTCCTCGACGTTCCAGCCGCGCAGCGTGAGGGCGCGGCCGCGTTCGTCGGTGAGGACGGGTATGCCGGTGCCGGTGTCGGCACGGGCGGTCGTGGGGGCGAGCAGCGCGGCGACAACGGCGCCTGCGACAAGGGTCGTTCGCAACATGGGAACCTCCGGCACGACGGTGGGAGCGCAGTGCCGGAGATCCCATCAGCAGATCTGACGATGCATCAAGAGTTTGTCAGGACGATCTTCCCGAAGAGCTCGCCCGATGCCATCTTCTCGAAGCCCTCGCGGGCCCGGTCCAGCGGCAGCACCTCGTCGATCACCGGCCGTACGCCCGTGGCCGCGCAGAACGACAGCAGGTCCTCCAGCTCGTCCTTCGAGCCCATGGTCGAGCCGACGACCTTGAGCTCCAGGAAGAAGATCCGGGTCAGCTCGGCGTGCGAGGGGCGGTCGCCGCTGGTCGCGCCCGAGATGACCAGGGTGCCTCCGGGGCGCAGCGACTTGACCGAGTGCGACCAGGTGGCGGCGCCGACGGTCTCGATGACCGCGTCCACGCGCTTCGGCAGCCGCGCGCCCGGCTCGTACGCCTCGACGGCGCCCAGCTCGACGGCGCGCTTGCGCTTGGCCTCGTCACGGCTGGTGGCGAAGACGCGCAGACCGGCGGCCTTGCCGAGCACGATCGCTGCGGTGGCGACACCCCCGCCCGCACCCTGCACGAGGATCGAGTCGCCGGGGCGCACTCCGGCGTTGGTGAACAGCATCCGGTACGCCGTGAGCCAGGCGGTCGGGAGGCAGGCCGCCTCCTCGAAGGAGAGCTCCTTGGGCTTGGGGAGCACGTTCCAGGTGGGAACGGTGACGCGCTCGGCGAAGGTGCCCTGGTAGCGCTCGGTCAGGATGGAGCGCGGCTCGTCGGGTCCCACGCCGTGGCCGGTCTGGCCGATGACGGAGTGCAGGACGACCTCGTTGCCGTGCTCGTCGATGCCGGCGGCGTCGCAGCCGAGGATCATCGGGAGCTTCTCCTCGGGCAGCCCCACACCGCGCAGCGACCACAGGTCGTGATGGTTGAGGGAGGCGGCCTTGACGGTGACGGTGGTCCACCCGGCCCGCACCTCGGGCTCGGGCCGTTCCCCCAGCTCAAGGCCGTTCAACGGCTGGTCGCGGTCGATTCGGGCGGCGTAGGCAGCGAACATGACCATGAGCGTAGGGTCACCGGGCCCGCGGCGGAACCGCGCATTGCTGTGACGCACGTCCCTGCCGCGCGGGCCACGAGGGGCATCCGACAGGGTCCCGCGG
Organism: Streptomyces sp. NPDC059567; assembly: GCF_042735655.1. NCBI lineage: Bacteria > Bacillati > Actinomycetota > Actinomycetes > Kitasatosporales > Streptomycetaceae > Streptomyces > Streptomyces sp. NPDC059567. The sequence continues at coordinate 17,708 of NZ_JBHWBS010000124.1, forward strand.
CCCCGGCCGGGGGCGGCTCACGGAAGGGCCCGCGTCGCCGCCCTGCAGGGGCATGCGGAAGGGCCCCGCCCTGAGACCAGGACGGGGCCCTTCACGGGGTGCGCGACGCGTCAGCGGCGTGCCACGCCCTCGGCGCGGGCCGCGGCGGCGACCGCGGCCGCGACGGCCGGGGCCACCCGCTCGTCGAACGGCGACGGGATCACGCACTCGGCGGAGAGCTCGTCGGCGACCACGTCCGCGATCGCGTTGGCCGCGGCGATCTTCATGCCCTCGGTGATCCGGGAGGCCCGGACCTGGAGGGCGCCCGCGAAGATGCCGGGGAACGCCAGCACGTTGTTGATCTGGTTCGGGTAGTCCGAACGACCGGTCGCCACGACGGCCGCGTACTTGTGCGCGACGTCGGGGTGGACCTCGGGGTTCGGGTTGGCCATGGCGAACACGAACGCGTTCGGCGCCATGGACGCCACCGCGGCCTCCGGGACCGTACCGCCGGAGACGCCGATGAAGACGTCCGCACCGGCCAGCGCGGTCTCCAGGGAGCCGGAGAGGCCCGCCTTGTTGGTGATCTCCGCGAGCTCGCGCTTGACCGGGGTGAGGTCGTCGCGGTCCAGGCTGACGATGCCCTTGCGGTCCGCGACGGCCACGTCGCCGAGCCCCGCCTCAAGGAGGAACTTGGCGATGGCGACCCCGGCCGCGCCGGCGCCGGAGATGACTCCGCGCAGGTCACCGAGGGTGCGGCCGGTCAGCTTCGCCGCGTTGCGGAGCGCGGCGAGGGTGACCACGGCCGTGCCGTGCTGGTCGTCGTGGAAGACGGGGATGTCGAGGCGCTCCTGGAGCTTGCGCTCGATCTCGAAGCACCGCGGCGCCGAGATGTCCTCCAGGTTCACTCCCCCGAAGGAGGGGGCGAGCCGGACGACGGTCTCCACGATCTCGTCGGTGTCGGTGGTGGCGAGCGCGATCGGCACCGCGTCCACGCCGCCGAACTGCTTGAAGAGGATGGCCTTCCCCTCCATGACCGGAAGCGAGGCCTCCGGGCCGATGTCGCCGAGTCCGAGCACCGCCGTACCGTCGGTCACGACCGCGACGACCTGGGACTTCCAGGTGTAGTCGTGGACCAGTTCCGGCTGCTCGGCAATCGCGGTGCACACCTTGGCGACGCCGGGCGTGTACGCGAGGGACAGGTCGTCCTTGTCGCGCAGCGGCACCGTGGCCGAGATGGCCATCTTGCCGCCGCGGTGCAGCGCGAAGGCCGGATCGAAGGGCTCCTGAGCCCCTTCCGTGCCGCTGTCGCTGCGAGGATTGACGATCTCCGCTGCCATTGGGTTGACCCCTTAAGTCTTCTTCATTTGAGGGTGGCCACTCCTGGTTGAGGAGGGGTGGGCGGGTCCCGCGGTCGCCGTGTCTGGCAACCGCGCGGGCGCGCCGCACAACGCGCCCTGAGCCCCGGATGAGGGGTGTAAGGATCCTTCTTACCGGACGTACGACACCGTAGACGAGTCCAATTCGGAGCGGTGATGCGACTCATACGGCCGCATTGGCACCTTGCGCGGAGCAGGCGCATCATCGAATGTCCGGACACGCTATGTCGTACACCGGATCGTGGCCTTCGCATCGTCCGAATGGCGAGATAGACCGGAGATTTTCCGGTGGTAGCACGGTATCTCCGTAGAAGGTCCGGCCCTGATGTACCGGCCTGTCGTGATTCGGGGGTCACCCGTTATCCGATTTTGACATGCGGAGCCGCACGATTCAGCTAGTCCGAATGGCAAGATGCCCGTAATCACACGAGGTCGCGACACCCGAAGGTGCGTGCGCGGCCTATGGCAACTCCCTCATACGCCGGAGGAACCCGACCATGACCGCACGCTCCACGCGCTGTACGACCGCCAAGACCCGTACCTCCCGTCTTGCCGCGGTCGCCGCCATCGCGGTCGCCGGCTCCATGCTGCTGACCGCGTGCGGTGACCAGACCGAGGGCGGCTCGACCCCCGAGGGCGGCAAGACCGGCGCCGTCTCCACCGCTCCGCTCTTCTCCAAGCTCCCCGCCGACATCCAGAAGGCCGGCGTCATCAAGGTGGGTACGGACGCCACGTACGCCCCGATGGAGTTCAAGGAGGGCGCGAACATCGTCGGCGTCGACCCCGACGTCGCCGCGGCACTCTCCAAGCAGCTCGGTGTGAAGTTCGAGTTCACCAGCGGCACCTTCGACACCCTGCTCACCGCGCTGCCGACCGGCCGTACGGACATCGTGATGTCCTCGATGACCGACACCAAGGCCCGCCAGGAGGGTCTGGACGACAAGGGCCAGAAGACCGGCACCGGTGTCGACTTCGTCGACTACTTCACCGCCTCCACCGGCATCCTGGTGAAGAAGGGCAACCCGGAGAACATCCAGTCCCTGGACGACCTGTGCGGCAAGAAGCTCGCCGTCCAGCGGGGGACCACGTACGAGCAGGCCGCCAAGGCCCAGGCCGAGAAGTGCAAGGCGGACGGCAAGCCCGCCCTCACGTACGAGTCCTTCCCGACCGACGCCGAGGCCCAGACCCGCGTCAAGGCGGGCGGCGCCGTCGCCGACCTGAACGACTCGCCGGTCGCCGCGTACATCGCGAAGACCGCGGGCGGCGGCAACGACTTCGAGGCCATCGCCAACAAGACGGACGCCGGTCTCTTCGGCATCGCCGTCGACAAGAAGAACACCCAGCTGCGTGACGCGCTCAAGGAAGCCGTGGACGCGGCCATCAAGGACGGCTCGTACAAGGCCGCCCTGGACAAGTGGGGAGCCGGCGACGGCGCCATTCCCGCGGCCAAGATCAACGGCGGCTCCTGACCCCTACGCACCACTGAAGGGCAGTCGTTGTGACTGACAAGATCGACAAGGTTCC
>NZ_JBHWBS010000125.1:0-13700 GCF_042735655.1 Streptomyces sp. NPDC059567
GGTTCGGGCCCCACACCCCTGTCATGCCCGGTGATCAGAGCGGGCGGCCGCCGAACGGCGGGAAGCCGTAGTACGTGCCCAGCTCCTCGCGGTACCCCGGGTCGCCGAGGTGCTTCTCACGGTGGAACTCGGGGGCGTCCTTGATCTGATCCTTGGTCAGGTCGACGAAGATCTTCCCGTCCTCCGGAACGACCCGGGTCACCGTGCTCGCCGGCAGGAGGACCTCCTTCCCGAAGATCCACACCGGTGTCCACGACCAGGTAGGCGTCACCGACCTCGTCGGAGTGCTTGTTCACGTCCCGCCGAAATTCCGCCTACCCCGCTGCCGGTCTCCCATTCACATCATCGGGAAGGGCCCTCGGCGCGGATTGGTCGAACGGGCCCGCTACCACCGATGTGCCCCCGTCTCCTGCTCACACATCTGCGAAAGGTCGGGCGCCGAAATCTTCAGACGAAGAGGGGGCTTCGCCCTCGGGGAGGAAGCGCACTCATCCGAAAAGGCCCGACCATACGGAGCGTCAGGCCTCGCCCCGGGTCACGGTGGCGGCCCACCGCCAAGCAGTTCGGCGCACTTCGTCGCGGGGCCGGATGGATCGTCCCGCTCATCCACGCCTCGCACGCCTCTTCGATGTCCTCGCGATCGTCCCCTCCCTCCCCGACTGAAGTGCCCCCCGGGGAGGTGCCGGGGAGGCGGCGGCATCGGGAAGGCGGAACTCGTAGCCGAGCTCCCCGCGCCGGGGGTCGATCCGGAAGTCCGTCACCTCCAGCAACCGGTTGTGCTGGTCGTGTACCAGCTGGCGCACGTGGAGCCACAGGTCGTCGGACGGAGCCGGGTTCACCCACACTCGGTCCCGCCGTACGGGCCTGAGGCCGGCCTCGGCCATCCACACATAGAGGTGGCGTAGATCCGGCTGGCTTTCGCGGGGCTCATGGCGGATCCGGCGCACACGTCTGCTCAGTCCGGGCACGTGGGCGATCGCCGTGGGTGAAAAGTACGAGACGGCCTGCTGCACGACTTCTTCCGAGCCGAGCACGATCCGATGCCGGTGGACGAGCGTGGGAGCGTCGGGGTCGAGCCCCAGGAGCGCCTCGACCGGCGGAGGTACGGGCTCGTACGAGAGCGTGGCCCTGGAGCGGACCGTCAGGCTGCTGAAGTCGGCTCCCCCGGGGAACAGTTGCTGCGGAGCCGTCCCCACAGCCGCCCTCTCCGAGGGGTTGTCGGCGGTGTGCACGTAGGTGCCGCTTCTGTCGGTGCGGACCAGCCCGCGCGTGCGGAGGTGCTCCAGGGCGCGCCGCACCGTCTGCCGGTTCACGCCCAGCGAGGCCGACAGGAGTCGTTCGCTCGGAATCCTGCGCAGTCCGGAGGCACCGGATGCGGCAACCGTTCTGCTGCGTGCCTCTCGTAAGATCTGGTCGGCCACCCGCATGTACAGCGGGTCGGCGTCGGTCGCCGCTCGGGACACGGGTTTCCTTTCGTCGAGCGGGGTCAGCCGGCGCCGTGGCCGCGGTAGAGCTCGATCTCGCCGTCCAGCTCCAGGGCGAGGACGGTGGCGTACGGGTCGCAGACGGTCGGGGCGTCGATACGGACCACGCCCGGGACTCCTGCCGACGGGAAGCCTCCGACGACTCGGTGGGCGAGCTCTTCTCCACCGCCGAGCACGGAGATCCTCCGCACGGTGTTCTTCAGGCCGCGCAGCTCGACGAAGCCGCGCGGGACGTCGAAGCAGACGAGGAAGAGCGTGCGCCGGTCCTTGGTGAGCATCGAGGGCACGTAGTGGTGGCCGTACGGAAGGCCGCGCTCCGTCGCGTACACGGCGTCCTTGTTGCGGTGGATCCAGCCGCCGAGGCCTTCGAGACGCTCGACGTGCTCCACGAGGATCGTGCCGTCCGCCCGTGGCCCGGTGTTGAGGAGCAGGTTTCCCCCGTGGCCGATGGTCTCGGTGAACACCCGCACCAGTTCCCGCACGGACTTGTGGCCGGTGTCCCGGGGCTGGTACCCCCAGGCGTCGCCGATCGTGTAACAGAGCTCCCAGGGACCCTCGGGCGGGGCGATCGGTACGCCGAGCTCGGGCGTCGCGTAGTCGCCGTGGCCGAGCATGCGGCCGTTGAGGACCGTGCGGGGCCGACGGCGGAGGATCTCCTCGCGCAGTTCCTTCATCCGCCACTGGCGCTCGTCACGCTCCCAGGCGCCGTCGAACCACAGGAGGTCGGGCCGGTACCGGGAGAGCAGTTCCCGGATGTGGCCGCGGTGCACCACGTCGAGGTAGCGCTCCCAGCGCTCGGGGTCCTCGTCGCCGGGGGCGGGCATCGCGAAGCGGTTGTCCACCCAGGGGCGGTACAGGGAGGACGGCCTGACGCTCGCGCAGTCGGGGTGGCTCCAGTCGGAGTGCGAGTAGTAGAGGCCGACCCGAAGGTCGTGCCGCCGCATCGCCTCGGTGAACGGACCCACCAGATCCCGGGCCGCCGGTGTGCGGGTGGCGACGGAGAGGTCCGTCCGCTCGGTGTCCCACAGGGCCACGCCGTCGTGGTGCTTGGTCGTGAGCACGGCGTAGCGCGCGCCGGCCCGGGCGAAGAGGCGTGCCCAGTCCTCGGGGCGGTAGCGAGAGGCCGTGAAGCCGCCGAGCTGCTTCATGTAGGCATCGCGTGTCAGGTCTCCGCCATAGAAGGACCACGATTCGGGCACGCCGTCGACGGCGTAGATCCCCCAGTGGACGAAGATCCCGAGCTTGGCCTCGGTGAACCAGGGCTGCATGGTCATGACGCGACCATATTGATCACTCTTTCGATCGTCAAGATCGATTGATCGAAAGTGCAGAAACGCGCTCCGTGATCGGAAGAGTAGGGTGATTTTCCGCGGCGGAGCGGTACTACGGATCACGGGGAGACGGTGTGCGGTACACGGTGGACGAACGCCATGAGCGGATCGTGGAGCTCGTGCGGGAGCACGGCAGTCTGCGCGTCGCCGACCTCGCCCACCACCTCGGAATCTCCGCCGTCACCGCACGCCGGGACGTGGAGGCGCTGGCGGCGAGCGGACGCCTGGACCGGGTGCGCGGGGCCGTCCACTGGCCCGGTACGCCGGCACCTCAGGGGCGTCCGCCGCAGCCGATCCCCGAGATGCCCCCCACCGCCGCGGAGCCGGAGGCACCGCTGATCGGCATGGTCGTCCCGCAGTCGAAGCACTACTCCGGGGAGATCATCCGAGGGGCCCGGGAGGCGGTCGCGGCAGCCGGCGGCCGGCTCGTCCTCGGATACTCCGGCTACCGGCCCGAACAGGACGCGCCACAGGTCGAGCGCATGCTGGAGAGCGGCGTCCACGGGCTGCTGCTCACGCCCAGCTGGGCGAGCGGCACGGGTGGCTCCGAGAGCACGGGCGCGGACTTCGCCGTGCCGGCGGTCCTGGTCGAGCGCCGTGGCGAGGTGGGCACCCGGGTCGCCGGGCTCGACCACGTCTGCACCGATCACGCGGGGGGCGCCGGGCTGGCGGTGCGCCACCTGATCGAGCTGGGCCACCGGAAGATCGCCCTGGTCGCCGGGGAGAGCCCGACCGCGGTGCAGGTGAGGATCGGTTACGAGGCGGCGCTGCGCGCCTTCGGGGTATCCGGTCCACCGGTCGAACCGATCGCTCTCTACGGCGGAGACATCGACATGGCGCGGATCGATGCCGCAGCCGAGCAGCTGGCCGCCCTGGCGGCCGAGCGCAAGGTCTCCGCGGCCGTCGTGCTCAGTGACACCGACGCGATCCTTCTGCTGCAGAGCCTGCGCAGCCGCGCACCGCGGCTCCGGGTGCCCGAGGACCTTGCCCTTGTCGCGTACGACGACGACGTGGCCGCGCTCTCCGACCTCCCCCTGACGGCGGTGGCTCCCCCCAAGTACGAGGTGGGGGCAACCGCGGCCGAGCTGCTGCTCCAGCGGGTGCGCGAGCGCGCCACCGGGGCTGCCCCAGGGGCACGTCGGCATCTCGATCTGCTGCCGGAGCTGCGGGTGCGCGCATCGTGCGGCGAGTCAATGGGCAAGACCTTGAACAAAGACTTGATCGATCACTCTGCTCACTAAGAACGGAATTTCGATCACCCCCTCTTGACTGCGATCACCTCGCCACGCATGCTCTCTGTCCGGTGAAAGGCCTGCACAACCCTGGGCGCGGCCGCGCCCCTGACCGAGGAGTACGCCGCCGGCAGCTGATCCCCGGCGCCGCACGGTCGCGTTCGGCCTCTCCCTCTCGTGCCGCGCCTGTCCGCCTCGTACCGACGGAACGAGCCCTTGACTTCCCCCACGGCGGTCCCGCCCTTCGCCGCGCAGCGTGCCCGCTGGCGGAACCTGCTGCTCGGCCCCGGCCTCGACGCCACCACCCCCCACTTCGCCCGTCGGCTGACCGGCCTGGGCGCGACCGCCGCCGAATTCCTCGCGACGATGGACCGGGCCGAGGGCCACCTCTGGCCGCAGCTGCCGTACCACGGCGTGCTCGCGACAGTGCCGGAGTTCCGTTTCGCCGTCGACACGAGTGCGAGGGACGGTGCCTCCCACCGCGTCACGGTCACCCTCGGCCGACGACCGGCGGATCAGGCCGTGTCCAGCCCCGCGCGGTAGGCCATCCGGGCCGCCTGGACCCGGCTCTCCGCACCCAGCTTCGCCAGGACGGCACTTACGTATCCCTTGACCGTCCCCTCCGTCGTGCCGAGCTCGGCCGCGATGCCGCTGTTGGTCAGCCCCATGGCGAGCAGCCTCAGTACGTCGAGCTCGCGCGAGGTCAGGGAGTCGATCCGCTCCTGCTCCTCGCGGCCGATCGACGGCGCGCTGCGGGCGAGGCCGTCCACCAGCCGTCTGGCGACGGGCGGGCCGAGGGCGGAATGGCCGGCGTGGACGTCACGGACGGCGCGCAGCAGCTCCTCGGGCGGGGTGTCCTTCAGCAGGAACCCTGCCGCCCCGGCCCGCAGCGCGGTCCGCACCTGATCGTCCTCGTGGAAGGTCGTGAGCATCAGCACCCGCGGCGGCTCGGGCAGCGCCAGCAGCCGCTCCAGCGCCGCGAGACCGTCGACCTTGGGCATCCTGATGTCGAGGAGGACCACATCGGGCCGGGTCTCCTCGGTCCGGACGACGGCCTCCTCCCCGTCGACGGCCTCTCCGCACACCTCGATGTCCGCACTGGCCTGGATGATCCACGACAGCCCGCGGCGGGTGATCTCGTTGTCGTCGGCGAGCAGGACACGGATGGTCATGGCGCTCCTCGGCGGTGGGGGATGACGGCCGAGACGAGGAAGCCGCCGTCGTGCGGTCCCGCTGTGAGTGTCCCGCCCAGCAGCGTCACCCGCTCGGTCAGGCCGACGACACCGTGCCCCCCGCTGGGCAGATCGTCCGACGGCGGCCGGGTGGGCGCCGTGTTGGCGACGTCGAGATGGACGCCGTCGGCGCGACAGTCCACCTCCACTCGTACGGCGGCGCCGGGGGCATGCTTCGCGGCGTTGGTCAGCGACTCCCGCACGATGCGGTGGAGTGCGCGTTGCACGGGCAGCGGGAGCGTCTCGGGATAGCCGTTCACGAGCAGCTCCACCTGCTGTCCGCGCTCGCGGGCGTGCGCGACCAGTTCGGACAGCGGTGCCGCCTCCGGCTCCGACGCCGCGGTCGGTTCCTCGGCCGCCGCCCGGGCCGGGGCGAGCACCCCGAGGATCTCGCGCAGCTCCTCCAGGGCCTGGCGGCCGTCCGACCTGATGAGTTCGGCGGTACGGACCGCCTCCGGAGCGCCGGCGGCAGGACCCACCTCCAGGGCGCCCGCGGCCAGCACCATGTTGCTCACCCGATGGCCCACCACGTCATGCATCTCCCGGGCGATCTCGGCCCGCTCCTCGGCCCGGGCGCGCTCGTCGAGGAGATGGTTCTCGCGCTCCAGATCCGTGACCCGGGCCTGTACCGCCAGTGTCAGATCACGCCGTACGCCGACGGCGTACCCGACGGCCAGTGGACCGACGATGGCCGCCAGGGAGTAGCCGGCCTCCCGTACGCCGGCGTCCGGCAGCCCGCCGCGCAGTCCCGCGAGTCCCGCGACGAAGCCGGCCACGCCGTAGGCCAGCAGGACCTTCAGCCGCCGGTCGAGGCTGCCGACGGTGTACATCGCGGCGGCAAGGGCCACCGGGGTGAAGGACACCACGTGCATGACGATCACGAAGTTCGCCACGAGGTGCGGCCATCGCCTGCGCCACCACAGGGTGACGCCGACGGCCGCGGCACAGACGGCGATCACCGGCGTGGGCAGCCCGGTCAGGAGACCGGCGGAAGGCTTCACCCAGGAATCGACGACCCCGAGAGCGACGACCACCACGGTGACCAGGGCATCCACGCGCCTCGGTGGCCAGCGGGACGTCGGGGGCGCGGGCATGGCGTCACGGTAGTTCAGTTCCGGTACCCCGGGCGCGGGGGGGGGGGGCCGGGGCCCCCCCCGGCGGCGCGCCCCGCGCCCACCCCCGCGCCGCGGGGGCCGGGGGGACGGGGGGGGGGGGGGCTGGCCGACTGGGTTGTACCCTGCCGCACCCGCGGGCGCGGGCCCCCCCCACGGCGCTCACCCGTTCGGGCCGCCCCGTCGCCCACGGCGGCGAGCTGGGCGAGCATGGGAGGGTGAGGTACAGGTCATGATCACGGTCCTGATCGCGGACGACGACCCGGCGATCCGCAGCGGCCTGCGGACGATCATCGACTCCAGCCCGGACCTGCGGGTGATCGCGGAGGCCTGGGACGGGCGCTCCGCGGTCGACCGGGCGCGCGGTCTGCTCCCCGACATCGTGCTCATGGACGTGCAGATGCCGGGGATCGACGGGATCGCGGCCACCCGGCAGCTGCGGGAGTTGCCGTCGCCACCGGCCGTCCTCGTCCTCACCACGTTCGGGCGGGACGACTACGTCGAACAGGCGCTCGCGGCCGGAGCAGTCGGATTCCTGGTCAAGGACACGCCGCCGGCCGATCTGCTCGGCGCTCTGCGCGGCATCAGTGAGGGCCATGCGGTCTTCGCCTCCGTGGTGACCGGCCATGTCATCGACCTCACCACACGGGACGGGGACACGACGGAGGCCGAGGCCGATCCGCGTATCGCCTCACTGACCGACCGTCAGGTGGCTGTCCTGCGGCTGCTGGGGCGGGGCTTGTCCAACGCGGCCATCGGCTCCGAGCTCGGGATGTCCGAGGGCACGGTCAAAGCGCACGTGACGCAGCTGATGGCCAGGCTCGGGGTGTCGAACCGCGTCGAGGCGGCCCGGATCGCCTATCGGTCGGGCCTGTCCGCGGGCGAGCCGTAGCGGCGGTGGGCCCCTGTCGAAGGTCTGGGCCGACCCCCGACCTTCGCCAGGCCGCTGCCCGCCGCCCGCCGGTGACGATGGAACGGATGGCGTGCGGAGGCGCACCCCCCACCCCTCCGCACGGCATCGACCGTTCACGGCAGCCGGAAGTCGGTGGGGAGAAGTACGGCAGACATGTCCCCCACTGAGGTCCGGGCCGCACGCAAGACCTGGGTTCTGTCCCACGGCAGCCCGTTGGAACACTTCATCACCGCCCTGGTCGTGCCCGCACTGGGCCGGAGCATGGTCGTCCAGAGGGACGCCCCCGCCTCGGTCCTCGACGGCCTCGTCCTGTCCGGTCTCGAAGCGGTCTTCCTGCGACCGTCGGTCGACCCCGTCCACGGCATCGCGCACAGCGTCCGGGCCGAGGATCTGGCCGCCGCGGCCGAGGAAAGCGCCGATGTGGCCGCGGCGCACGTCGTCTCCCCCACCCGGTACGGCGCCGTGGCGGATGTCCGCGCGCTGGCCGACGCCGCCCATGCCGCGGGAATCCCGCTGATCGTCGACGAGACCTGGCGATCTCCGCTGTTCGGCGGGCATCCGATGGTGCTGCCCGACGCGCTCGCCCACGGCGCGGACCTCACGGTCGTACGCGGCCCCACCCCCGTACTCCGCCTGGGAGACGGGCCGCACGCCGACCTGCTGTGGCCGCTCATCGATCGCGCCGTGGACCTCGCCGGCCGGGCGAGCGGGGAGGTGCCGCCCGCCGAACAGCCCGCACGCAGCTGGGACCACGTCCTCGACTCCCTCGAAGCAGCCGTCACCATCCGCGCGGCCGTCCGGAAGGAGGGCCGGTTCTCGCTGGTCGACGAGGGCTTCGCCGACATCGGCGGAATCGCCACGGCGGAACCCCTGCGCATCGCGGTCAATACGCGTGACGGCGGCATCTCCGGCCACGAGGCGCTCCGCAGACTGTCGGGGGTGCGCCACGGCGTCACCGTCGAGACCGCCACCGAGACGGTCCTCTCGGTGGTGCTCGGCACCGAGGTCGAGCCGAACGCCGAGGAGTTCCTCGACGCGCTCCACGCCTTGCCGGCCCTCCACGCCGACCTGGCGGAACCGCTGCGGCTCACCCTGCCTGAGCCGGGACCCGGCAGGCTCACGGTCCGCGAGGCCTTCTTCGGCGGTGACCGGGTGGTGCCCTCGGCGGCCGCGGTGGGCATGGTCTCCGCCGCCACCGTCACGGCGTACCCGCCCGCTGTCCCTGTCCTGCTGCCGGGTGAGGTCATCACGGCCGAGTCCGTGGCGTTCCTCCGGTTGGTGGCATGGTCACGAGGCGGCTGTGTCAAGGGAGCCGCCGACGCGGGCGCGCAGAGTCTGCGGGTGGTCGAGGAGTTCGTCGATCCGTGGTGACCCCTGACATTCGTCAGGGCGGCCCCTGACCAAGGACAGCACGGAAGTATCCGCGTACCACTCAGAATTGAAGAGACACCGCACGGAGAGCCGAATCCCCCGTCAACCGGACTCCGTGCGGTGCTCCCTTTCCCTCTCCGGCGACGGCGTCAAGACCCCGTGGTCCCCCTCGGCGAGAATCCGCCGGGAATTCCCGTGATCCACATCACTCGACGCTCCGATCGCCCGGTCACCGGGCCGCTGAACTGTCCGGATGACGCGCATAGAAGATCACTGAACTCGCTGGTAGGGCAGCACGGAGTGCACCCTTCCGAGCCGAATCACGGTCACGAAACTTTTCGCCGAATTTCCGCCGTCGGGTGGAGTGTTAGCGTCCATCGCTCCGAAGCCGAACCATGAATGGAGGGACTGTGGCGCACCTGCACCACTTCGGCGCGGGCTGGCTTTCCCCGGTCCTTGCCTATGCGATGGCCTGTGTCGGATCGGCGCTCGGACTGCGCTGCACCGTCAGGGCTCTTACGGCCGAAGGCCGTTCGCGACGCAATTGGCTCGTGACGGCGTCCGTCGCCATCGCCTCGGGCATCTGGACCATGCACTTCGTCGCCATGCTGGGCTTCGGCGTCTCCGGATCGGCGATCCGCTACGACGTTCCGCTCACCCTGCTCAGCCTCGTGGTCGCGATGGCCGTGGTCGGCGCGGGCGTCTTCACCGTCGGCTACGGCCGTTCCCGGTGGCGGTCCCTGCTCCTCGGCGGCCTCGGCACAGGACTCGGCGTCGGTGCCATGCACTACCTCGGGATGGCGGCGCTGCGGCTGAACGGCACCGTCGGCTACGAACCGCCCCTGGTCGTCCTGTCGCTCGCGATCGCCGTCGTCGCGGCAACCGCCGCGTTGTGGGCGGCACTCACGGTACGGGGCGCGGCCGGCGCGGTGATCGCCTCGCTGGTGATGGGCCTCGCGGTGAGCAGCATGCATTACACCGGCATGGCCGCCGTGCTGATCGAGCTCACCCCGCGCCGCACGGTCCTCGACGGCGTCACGGCGATGGAGTTCGTCTTCCCCCTCGCCGTGGTCCTCGGGTCGTTCCTCTTCCTGGCCTCCGCGTTCGTCGCCCTGTCGCCCACCGCGAGGGAGACCGCCGAAGCAGCCGAGGCAGCCGCGCTCCACGTGGCCGACGCCACGGCACGCTGAACGCCGGCCTCCCCCGTTTCCCCCACCCCTGCCCCTGACTGTTCGAGGAACCGATGAGAGCACGTCTGGTGCCACGCTCGATCCGGGCGAAGATTGTCTGCCTCCTGATGGTCCCCGCCGTGTCCCTGATGGCGCTGTGGGCGTACGCGACCGTCACCACCGCGCGCGGCGTCTCGGAGCTGAGCCGCGTCCAGGAGGCCAACTCCACCCTGCTGAAACCGATCGACGCCCTGGTCGCCTCCCTCCAGGCGGAACGCGCCGGAGCCCTGCGCCACCTCGCCGCCCCGAGCGCGGAGCGGGCGGAGTCCCAGGGCGGTCGTGAGAAGGACACCGATGCCGGCGCCGAGGCCCTCCGCCGGGGTGTCCGGGCGAGCACCCTGGACGTCCAGGCGGTCGGCGCGGACTTCTCGGGGCGTGTCGACCGACTGCTGGCGGACCTCGACGGCCTGGGGGCGCTGCGCGAGGAGACTCGTGGGTCCGAGGACGCGTGGCAGAACGTCTACGACGCCTACGGGGTCATGATCGGCCACGCCTTCGCCGTGCAGGGGTCCCTGGCAGCACTGCACGATCCGGAGCACGCCTCTTCGGCCCGGGTCGTCCTCGAACTGGCCTGGGCCCGGGAGATGGTCGCCCGAGAGGACGCCCTGATGGGCGTCGCGCAGACGGCGGGCCGCATCGACCGTGAGCAGTACCAGGAGTTCGTCGGCTCGACCCACACCCAGCGCCGCCTCCTCGCGGCCGTGGACGATCTGCGGCCGGCGGATGCCGCCGCGTACCGGGCCGTCCTCACCGGCACCGCGATGCGTGCGCTGCGCACCACCGAGGACCGGATGCGGGCCGCGGGCGGCGCGTCGGCGGCCGGACCCGTGGCCGGGTCCGCCCAGTGGAACGCCTCCGCCGACGCGGTGCTCCGACAGCTCGGCGCGGCCCAGACGAAGGCGAGCACGGCCGCGATCGACGACGCCGACCCCGTCTCCTACGCCGCCCTCGGCGGCTCCGGCGTCGCCGTGGCACTCGGACTGCTCGGTGTGCTGCTCTCGCTCGTCATCTCCGTCCGGATCGGCCGTGGGCTGGTGCGCGAGCTGACGGACCTGCGCAACTCCGCCCTCACCCTCGCCGGACGTGAACTGCCCGAGACCATCCGAAAGCTGCATGCCGGAGAGACCGTCGACCTCGATGCCCTGGCACCGCTGCGCGCGCACCGCGACGACGAGGTCGGGCAGGTCGGTGCCGCCCTTGTCGCCGTGCACCGGTCCGCCGTCACATCGGCGGCGGAGCGCGCCCAGGTCCTCCACGGCATCTCCGGCGTGTACGTGAACCTGGCGCGCCGCAGCCAGGCGCTGTTGCACCGTCAGCTCGCGCTCCTCGACACGATGGAGCGGCGCAACGAGGACCCGGTGGAGCTGGAGGACCTCTTCCGGCTGGATCACCTCACCACTCGTATGCGCAGGCACTCCGAGAGTCTGATCATCCTCTCCGGCGCGGCGCCGGGGCGCGGCTGGCGGCAGCCCGTACCCCTCATGGACGTGGTCAGGTCGGCCGTCGCGGAGGTGGAGGACTTCGGACGGGTGGAGGTCCACGCCGTGCCCGACGTACGACTGCACGGCGCCGCGGTCACCGACCTCACCCATCTCCTGGCCGAACTCGTCGAGAACGCCACGGCCTTCTCGCCGCCCCACACCAAGGTGCGGGTGGGCGGCGAGCGGGTGGGCTCCGGGATCGCCCTGGAGATCGAGGACCGCGGCCTCGGGATGAGCCCGGCCGGATTCGCCGAGGCCAACAGCCGGATCGAGGACACGGGCCGGATCGACCTGCTCGACAGCGGGCAGCTGGGCCTGTTCGTGGTGAACCGCCTGGCCCACCGCCTGGATGTACGTGTGGCGCTGCGGCCCTCGGTGTACGGCGGTGTCGTCGCCGTGATCCTGCTGCCGACGGCTCTCCTCAGCGAGGCGTCGAAGGAGGCCGATCCGGCCGGGGACGACACCGTTCTGCCCCGCCGTCGCCCCGCGCGGCGGGCGGAACCCCGCGCCCTGCCCGCCCGGGAACCCAAGGCACCCGTTGCCGAACGCGCGCCCGGGCCGACCCCGGCACCGGCACCGGCACCGGCACCGGCATCCGACGTCGTTCCGCCGCACCCGGATGCCCCGACGCCCGGTGGAAGAGCCGCGCTGCCGCGCCGTGTACGGCGGCCGGAGTCCGCGGTGGCCGAGACGTATCCGCCGCCCCTCGCGGACGGGCCTCGCCGCTCACCGGAGCAGGCGCGGGCGGCCATGACGTCGTTCCGCGCGGGCTGGGCCCGCGGCAACGCCGACCGTGTGCCAGGACCGGGCGGCGCACACGGGGACAACACAGAACGCGAAGGAGAGAGCCGATGAGCGGCAACCCCTACCGATCCGGTGAACTCGACTGGCTGCTGGAGGAACTGGTCAGGCATGTGCCGGCGATCCACCATGCGGTCGTCCTCTCCGGCGACGGGCTGCCCGTCGGCACGTCGGCGGCACTGACCAGGGACGACGGTGAGCGGTTCGCCGCCATCGCCTCCGGGTTCCACAGTCTCGCCAAGGGAACCGGACGCCACTTCGGGGCCGGCCAGGTCATCCAGACCCTGGTCGAGCTCGAGGACGGCTTCCTCTTCGTCGTCGCCGCGGGCGACGGTTCCTGTCTCGCCGTGTTCAGCGACGCGAGTGCCGATGTGGGCCTGGTGGCGTACGAGATGGCCCGGCTGGTGAAGCGCGTCGGCGCCCACCTCGGCACTCCGGCACGCGGTGACGCGGGTGCGACGTCGCGCGTCGATGACTGATCAGGGTCGGCGGTGGTACGACGACGAGGCGGGTCCGCTGGTACGCCTCTACGCGATGACCTCGGGCCGGGCACGGTCCACCGGCAGCGAGACGTTCGACCTGATGACGGTCGTCCACGGCTGCCCGCGCCCCGAACGAGGCCCGGTGCTCTCGCCGGAGGAGTCGGAGATCCACCGGCTCTGCAGTCCCCGCCCCCGGCCCGTGGCCGACATCGCCTCCGACGCGGGACTGCCGCTCGCCGTCGTACGGGTGCTGCTGGGCAATCTGCTTGGGGCCGGCCTCGTCCGGGTCAGCCCTCCCGTACCCGCCGCTCAACTCCCCGACCCGCGCATCCTCAAGAGAGTGATCGATGGACTCCGAGCCCTCTGACGTCCCCTTCATCGCCCTGAAGATCCTCGTGGCCGGCGGCTTCGGAGTCGGCAAGACCACCCTGATCGGTGCGGTCAGCGAGATCCGGCCGTTGAACACCGAGGAGATCCTGACCGAGGCGGGCCGCCCGACCGACAGCCTCGACGGCGTCGCCGGGAAGCGCACGACCACCGTCGCCCTGGACTTCGGCCGCATCACGGTCGACGACGAGCTGGCGCTCTACCTCTTCGGCACGCCCGGCCAGGACCGCTTCTGGTTCCTGTGGGACGAGCTCGCCCAGGGGGCACTGGGCGCGGTGGTGCTGGCGGACACCCGGCGGCTGGTGGACTCCTTCCCGGCGATCGACTACTTCGAGCACCGGCGCATGCCGTTCGTCGTGGCCGTCAACTGCTTCGACGGCACACGCGACTACAGCGCGGAGGAGGTGGCGGCCGCGCTCGACCTCGACGAGGGAACGCCGGTGGTGCTGTGCGACGCGCGCGAGCGCGCGTCGGGCAAGCAGGTCCTGATCACCCTGGTCGAACACGCGGGCCGGCAGGGCTGACCGGTCCCACGAACGTGGGGGGGGGGCGGGCGGGGGGGGCGGGGTGGCCCCCACCGACCGCGACCGGGAGCGTTTTTAAAATACAGGAGGGGTGAGGGGGAGGGCCGGGCGCGCCCGACCC
>NZ_JBHWBS010000125.1:13710-19780 GCF_042735655.1 Streptomyces sp. NPDC059567
GTTCGTGGGGGGGCTCATGGCGGGGCGCTAGTTCCTCCGCGCCGCGGCCCGCGCGGCGCGCGGGGGGGGCCCCCCGCCCACCCGGGGGGGGCGGCGGCGGGGAGGGGGCGGCGCCCCCCCCCCACTCGACGCTCCACTGGTAGATTTTCCACATGCCTGACGGCTGCTGGGTCCGGCCGGGGCACTCCGTCGCGGTGCGGCTCGACGAGCCGCCGCGGGTGCTGGGCCTCGGTGTCGGAGTGCACGGGACGACGGGTCCGGTCGATGTGTTCCGGCTGCCGGACCTGTGGCAGCTGCATCTCTACCGGTACACGGCCGAACTCCTCGTCGACGGCGCGGTCCATGTGATCCGGCCCGGCCGTGTGAGTCTGGTGCCACCCGGGGCCGAGGTGCGGTACCACTACCGGGGGCGGTCCGAGCACCTCTACGTCCATCTGCGGCTGCCCCGCACGGGGCCGGCGGTCACGCTCCCCGTGGTTCAGGACATCGGTGAGCTGACCCCGGCCGTGTCCGAGACGCTCTTGAGGGCCGTCGCGTCCGCCCCGCGCAGTCCCCGTCAGGCGGATGCCGAGGTGTGGTCGGCGCTGTGGCGGCTGGCCGAACTCGCCGAGCCCGCCGGTCGCGAGAGCCGCCCGCATGCTTCGTTCGCCGCCGCCGTCGCGTACATCGAGTCGAACCTGGCCGGGCGGCTGGCGGTCCCCGAGGTGGCCCGGGCTGCGGGTGTGTCGCACAACCATCTCCTGCGGCTCTTCCGCGCGGAGACCGAAGGCACCATCGTGGCGTACGTCCGACGCCGGAGGATGGAGCGTGCCCGCCATCTGCTGCGCGAGTCGACGCTCTCGATTCCCGCCGTCGCGGCGGCGGTCGGCGTCGAGGACCTGCAGGCCTTCAACAAGGCATGCCGGCGCGAACTCGGCGCGTCCCCGCGCACCATCCGCGCCGGCGGTTGAACCGTTTCCACGGGAATCAGTCCCGGCCGGTGCCTCGGTAGAGGTCGTGCTCGCCGTCGAGTTCCACGGCCAGGACGGTCGCCTGCTCGTCGATCTCCGCACCTTCAGGGGCGTCGATCCACAGCACTCCCGGCACCTCTCCGAGTCCTCCCACCGTCCGGTGGCCCAGCTCGGTGCCGGTGCCGACCACGCGCACGCGCTTGACCGGTGTCCGCAGTCCGCGCAGGGAGACCGACTCGCGCGGGGCGTCGAAGCACACCAGGTAGAGCGTGCGGCGGTCGGCGGAGAGGGTGCTGGGGCCGTAGTGGTGCCCGGCGGGGAGGCCGGCGACCGTGCCGTACACGGCCTCGGAGTGCTTGCGGATCCAGTCGCCCTCCAAGCGCTCGACCTGCTCGGCCGGGATCGTGCCGTCCTCGCGGGGGCCGACGGCCAGCAGCAGATTGCCGCCCATGCCGATCGTCTCGGTGAAGTAGCGCACGAGCTGGCGCACCGACTTCTGGTTGTGGTCCTGGTGCTGGAAGCCCCAGGAGTCGTTGACGGTCAGGCACAGCTCCCAGGGGCCGTCCGGCGGCAGCAGCGGCACGCCCTGCTCGGGGGTGGCGTAGTCCCCGTAGCTCAGCATCCGCGCGTTGAGGACCGTGTCCGGGTTGCCGGCGAGGATCTGCTCGGAGAGCTCCCGCATCCCCCACTGCTCCTCGCTGCGCTCCCACTCGCCGTCGAACCACAGCAGGTCGGGACGGAACCGCGCGACGAGCTCGCCGACCTGTGCGTCGCGGTACGCCACGAACCGGGCCCAGGCCTCCGGGTCCTCGACCCCGTCCTCGGGGGTGACGAGGGGGTGGGTGGCCACGCCCTCGTTCGGGGGCTGGGGGTGGACGACGCTGGCGTAGTCGGGGTGGTTCCAGTCCGAATGCGAGTAGTACAGGCCGGCCTTGAGACCGTGCGCGCGCAGCGCGTCCGCGTATCCGGCCACGAGGTCGCGGCCGGCGGGCGTGTGCCGCACCACGTTCAAGTCGCCGTGACCGGTGGCCCACAGGGCCACCCCGTCGTGGTGACGGGCGGTCAGTACGGCGTACTTGGCGCCCGCGCGGGCGAACAGCTCCGCCCAGGCCCGCGGGTCGTACTTCGAAGCCGTGAAGCCGTCCAGCTGTCGCATGTACCGGTCGCGCGGCACCTGACCGGTGTAGAACGACCAGGACTCGGGAACGCCGTCGACGGCGTAGATGCCGTAGTGGATGAAGATGCCCAACTTGGCATCGGAGAACCAGGGTTGCATGGGCATGGGGTGGCCTCGACAACCTGAAGGACCACCGGCCCGGCACACGCTGAGGCCTGCTCCGGCGCCCCCGGTCCGGGGGCGCCGGTACGTGCGCGTCTCCTCCACCTCGCGCGGGTGGATCTCCCGGTCGAGCCGTTCCGGATCGACCGGACCGCCAGGGCTCGGAACCACTCCTACGCTGCACCCGTCCGTGGATCACCACCGTGTGGAGGACGTCTCGGTGAACGCTGGCCGGCGGCCCGCCCATTCAGCGAGTGCTCGGCGTGATGACGGAAGGGAGCTGGTTGGGGAGCACCCGTCCGGACCGCCCGGCGGGAGAGCCGGTCGGGGACCGCCCGGCTCATCCGTGGTTCAGTCGCAGCAATCGCAGCAGCACTTGCACGGATTGCAGCAGCCACCGCCGCAGCCGTCACCCGAACCACCGCCGGAACCACCAGAGCCACTGGACCCATGGCCGCCAGAACCGCCGCTGGAGTTGCCGCCGCCCGAACCGCCGAACCAGCCGTCACCTCCGGAACCGTCCCTGCCTGAACCATCCCGACTCGAGCCGCCGGTGCGGTTGCCGTCGCCGAACTGAATGGGCTCTGCCTCATCCTGGCCGGCGTCCTCGTTGCAGCGGCAGCAGTTGAAGCACAACCTGCAATCGCCGCACACCCGGCGCCACTCGCGACACCGCCGGCACTGCCCCTCCGGCGGCCGGCTCGACGCCATCGACACGCCCTCCGGGACCGCGCCCGCAAGCACCCCGACACCGCACGCCGTGCCCGTGCCGGTCTCCGCGGGTGTTTCCGTCGCCGTACGGCGCCCCAGCCAGGGCAGCATGCGCAGGTTCCGCGCCCGGCGGGGGTGCTGATGGTGACGATGCCGAGGATCGAAGACTCGATCGACGGCACGCTCCAACTCGCCGCCCAGAAGCGTCCGTACGAGCCGTCTGTCGATGAACACCGCTTCGGACAGGGCGAGTCGGATGCCATGGACGGCGTCGTCGCAGAGCCGGCGAACCTCGGTGCGGTCCGCGCCGGTCACGGCGATCGGATTCCACGCGCCGGACGCCTCGTCCGAGTCCAGGTCCTCCACCGCGTCCAGCAGATGCGCCAGCCGACCGAACAGGCGGCCGGCCTCCGCCAGCGGTTCGGCGTTGCCCGGGCGGTCCGTGAGCACTGCGGTGTGCGCGAAGGCGGCCGCGGTCGCCGTCTCCGTGGGCTCCGTGACCGTCAGCAGCGAGCCACCGGGGCCGGTCGTCCGCTCGACCTCCGGCTGGCGCTCGACCGCCCCGAGCAGCACCGCGGTGTCGAAGCCGAGCCGTTCGCCGCCTGCGGCGCCCGCACGGTCCCAGCCGTGGGCGATCCGGCGTGCCGCCAGCGTCACCGGGCGGCGCCCCAACAGGCCGTCGCCGTCGGCGACATGGTCACGTATCTTCGCCGCGGCCAGCACCAGCGACACCGTCGCCGCCAGCCGCGCACCCTCACCCTGCGCCACGTCCGCCGACCGCATCCCGCGCAGCGGGCACGGACCGGCGCCTCGCCGCCAGTCCCCGGTTCGCTCCGACTGCGCTTCGGTCAGCACCGAGACGATCAAGCCGTCGTAGTTGGTGGCCACCCTCGCGAACTGCCCGTACTCGCTGCGCAACGCCAGGCACAGCCCACACAGATGCGCCATCCACTCGGTACGCAAGCCCTCGCCCAGACGATGACGGCATGGCCTGATGATTCCGAACACCGAAGCTCTCCCCCGTAGAAACAGCTGCCCCGACACATTCAGTCCGGCGGCTCACGGACGCAAGACTGCACAAGAGGCACGACCGCGCGTGACGTCAACCTGATGTGACATCGACGCGCGGCCGACATCCTAGATGGTCCCTTCCGAGGGGTGTCTCCGGAGACGAGCCGGAGACGAGTACGAGCACCGTCCAGGACCGCTCCGACGCCGTGATCACGCAGCTTGAGCGCGGTCAGGCTGCGACGTCCTGCGGGTACCAGCGGAGTTCCACGGTGTTGCCGTCCGGGTCCTGGACGTATACCGACGTGGCGGTGCCCCGTGCGCCGAAGCGGTCGATGGGACCTTCGAGGACGGTGAAGGCTCCCGAAGTGATGAACTCCTCCCAGTCCAGCGGTTCCACGGTGAGACAGATGTGGTCGACGTTGGACTCTCCGCGAGGGCGACGGACCAGGTCGATGATGGTCTCAGAGGCAATTCTCACCGATGGGAACGGGATCTCGCCGGCTCGCCACTCGGCAACGCGTACCGGTTCGAGGCCGAGGAGTCCGGAGTAGAAGTCCAGGGACCGCTCGACATCCTCGACGTTGAGGACGAGATGGTCGAATGCCTTCACACACAGCGAGGGCATCCCGGGTCGGTCGCCCAGGCTCTGAGCGGGGTGCCCGTGCTCCCGCGGGGGCTCGTCGGTCCGGGCCGGACAGGCGGTGACATCCGAGACGTTCATGGGGCTTCCTTCGATGATGGAGTCCAGGTGGGCGCTGTTCACGATCCGCTGAGGGGAGTCCGCCATCAAGGCAGGATCAGAATACGATCGTTGAGCCTGATTCAACGCATGGGGGGATCGTGCTTGAGCGGGTGGAGATCGAGACTTTCCTGACGCTTGCCGAGCAACTGCATTTCGGCCGTACCGCCGAGCGTCTGTGCGTCACGACTGGGCGGGTCAGTCAGGTGATCAAGAAGCTTGAACGGCGGATCGGCGGCATGCTGTTCGAGCGCACCAGCAGAACGGTTCGACTCACGGCGATCGGACGACAGTTGGCCGATGACCTGGTGCCCTTGGTCACCGGGATGGAGGAGGCGGTCCGAAGGGCCACCCATGCATGTCGCGGTGTCACGGGAGAACTGCGGGTCGCCTTCCTCGGCGAGTGGACGGCACCCGCACTCCTGAAGGTGGTGGCTCTTTTCAACGAGCGACACCCCGATTGCAGGGTCGAGGTCCGGGAGGTTCAGCTGTCCAACTCCCGTGCGAGCCTGCTCGACGGCTCGATAGACGTCCTCATGGCTTCGTACCCGTTCGATGGAATGGCCCGTGGGCCGGTACTGCTGATGGAGAAACGAGTGCTCGCCGTTGCCGCCGGGCATCCGCTCGCCGGCGAGGAGTCGGTGTCGCTCGAAGTGCTCGCGGAATACCCCGTGGTGCAGTACCCGGAGGTGGACCTCGGCGGGGTTCAAGCGGGATCGCACACCGGACTACACCCCGTCGGGCAGGCCGGTTCCGAAGGGGCCGACCGGAGGATCGTTCTCCGAAATGCTCACGCTGGTTGCGATGGGCAAGGGCGTCCTGCCGGTCGGAGAACATTCCCGGCGCTACTACCCTCGACCGGACGTGGCCTATGTGCCTCTGCACGACGCACAGCCGATCGAACGGGGACCGGTCTGGCTGGAAGGGAACACCACAGAGCGCGTCCGCGAGTTCGTACGGGCTGCGGCGGACATCGCCGAGAAGTCGCCGATTGCATGAGCGTGCCGGCGGCAGGTTGGAAGGTCGAAGTCCACCGTCGCGGGGTGGCTCCTTCGCCGCCTGCCGTCACAGCCCACGTGCGCCGAGCTGTGGGGGCTGTTCTGCATCGCTGCCGACGCCCTGCATGGTCCCCAGGTCGCGTACGACGGACTCCTGCTGGTCGGGAGGGATGTCGGGGCTGGAGTGCGACGCAATCGCGTATGCCGAGGAAATGGACGTGCACATTCGCTTCACGCCCGAGGGCTATGCAGGGCCGGATGATTCCGGGGTCGTGATGCGCGGACAACTAGTAGTGCTTTGTTAGGTGGTGTCGTAGGGCTGCCATGGGACGATCTGTCGGCAGGTGGGGCAGGTGCCGGTCCAGGTGGCGATGAGCTGTTG
>NZ_JBHWBS010000126.1:0-12487 GCF_042735655.1 Streptomyces sp. NPDC059567
CGGGGTATCAACTAATCTGGCGTTGATTTTTGGCACGCTGTTGAGTTCTCAAGGAACGGACGCTTCCTTTGTACTCACCCTCTCGGGCTTTCCTCTGGGCTTTTCCCTTCGGTCTTTCGTGTTTCCAGCTTAGCAGATCCGATTTCCGTTTCCGCCACCCGCTGGAGCGGGTTTGCCGTTTCCGGAATTCGCTTTTCGCGCTTTCCCTTGCGGCGGCTTCAAACACTACCAGGCTTTTTCACTCCCCCCGACCACCCCTCCGCGGACATGCAGAGGTGTAGACCACTGGGGTTAGGATCTGGCTTGATAGGTGCTGCCGACCCACGACTCAAAGTCGCGTTGGGGTCAGGCAGGAGTACGACAGTACATCCCACCGTCAGTAGAGGCAAATCGTTTCCGGCTAGTCCCTAGGTCCGCCAACTGGTACGTCTCGTGCGGAACCGGGACTTCGTATGACATACGCTTCTGAACAGTACGCCGTCCAGGACAGGTAGTGACGGCGCCACACAATCTCCGCCCCTGGGAGGCTTCCCATGACAACCGTGACGTCGCCACTTGCTGGACGCGCCATCGGTCTCGCCGCTGTACCCGACCCGGTCTTCTCCGGCGCGATGGTCGGACCCGGCACCGCCATCGACCCCGTACGTGAGCCGTCGGAGGCCGTGTCTCCGGTCGACGGCGTCATTGTGTCCCTGCACCCGCATGCGTTCGTCGTCGTCGACGGCGAGGGCCACGGAGTGCTGACCCACCTCGGGATCGACACCGTTCAGCTCAACGGGCAGGGCTTCGAGCTGCTCGTGAACAAGGGGGACACCGTGACGCGGGGACAGGCCGTCGTCCGTTGGAACCCTGCCGAGGTCGAGGCCGCGGGCAAGTCCCCCATCTGCCCCGTCGTGGCCCTGGAGGCCACCGCCGACTCTCTCTCCGATGTCGTCGACAGCGGCGACGTGAAGGCCGACGACCAGCTCTTCAGCTGGAACTGAGGCCGGCGTCGTCCTCGTGACGACCACGAGTTCGACATTCATCGCGGCGGCCCGATGCCGCCGCTCTATCGGAGACGGGTGAGATGGAGACAACGCTGCGAGGCGTCGGCGTCAGCCACGGAGTGGCGATCGGCGAGGTCCGGCACATGGGCACGGCGGTTCTGGAACCGCCGGCCAAGCAGATTCCCGCCGACGAGGCGGAGCGCGAGCAGGGGCGCGCCCGCCAGGCCGTGGAAGCTGTGGCTGCCGACCTGATTGCGCGCGGCAATCTGGCCGGGGGTGAGGCACAGCACGTGCTGGAGGCCCAGGCGATGATCGCCCAGGACCCGGAGCTCATCGCCGACGTCGACCGCCGGATCGCGGTCGGCAGCACGGCCGAGCGCGGTATCTACGACGCCTTCTCCCACTACCGCGAGCTGCTCGCGGGCGCGGGTGAGTACATGGCCGGACGCGTGGCCGACCTCGACGATGTGCGGAACCGTATCGTCGCGCGTCTGCTGGGTGTGCCGATGCCGGGTGTGCCGGACAGCGACGAGCCGTACGTGCTGATCGCGCGGGACCTGGCTCCCGCGGACACGGCGCTGCTCGACCCGACGCTGGTCCTCGGTTTCGTCACCGAGGAGGGCGGGCCGACCAGCCACAGCGCGATTCTCGCGCGGGCGCTGGGTGTGCCGGCCGTGGTCGCTCTGCCGGGCGCGGGTGAGATCGGCGAGGGCACGGTCATCGCGGTGGACGGTTCCACGGGCGAGATCTTCGTGGACCCGACCGAGGAGCGTAAAGAGCGGATGACGGCGGCCGCCGCCGAGCGCAAGGCCGCGCTCGCGGCGTCCAGCGGTCCGGGCGCGACCTCGGACGGGCACAAGGTGCCGCTGCTGGCCAATGTCGGTGGTCCGGCCGATGTGCCGGCCGCGGTGGAGGCCGGGGCCGAGGGCGTCGGTCTGTTCCGTACGGAGTTCCTCTTCCTGGACGACAGCAAGAAGGCTCCGTCGGAGGAGAAGCAGATCGAGGCGTACCGCAAGGTGCTCGAGGCTTTCCCCGAGGGGCGTGTGGTCGTGCGGGTGCTGGATGCCGGTGCGGACAAGCCGCTCGACTTCCTGACGCCGGCGGACGAGCCGAACCCGGCGCTGGGTGTGCGGGGTCTGCGTTCGCTGCTCGACCACCCCGAGGTGCTGCGGACGCAGCTGACGGCGCTGGCGAAGGCCGTCGAGGGCCTGCCGGTGTACCTCGAGGTCATGGCGCCGATGGTGGCCGACCGCACGGACGCGAAGGCTTTCGCCGACGCGTGCCGTGAGGCGGGACTGCAGGCGAAGTTCGGCGCGATGGTGGAGATTCCCTCCGCCGCTCTGCGGGCACGTTCGATCCTGCAGGAGGTGGAGTTCCTGTCGCTGGGCACCAATGACCTGGCTCAGTACACCTTCGCCGCCGACCGTCAGGTCGGAGCGGTGTCGCGGCTGCAGGACCCGTGGCAGCCGGCGCTGCTCGACCTCGTGGCGCTGTCCGCCGAGGCTGCCAAGGCCGAGGGCAAGAGCTGTGGTGTCTGTGGCGAGGCCGCTTCGGATCCGCTGCTGGCCTGTGTGCTGACCGGTCTGGGTGTCACCTCTCTGTCGATGGGTGCTGCGTCGATTCCGTATGTGCGGGCGACGCTGGCGAAGTACACGCTGGCGCAGTGTGAGCGTGCCGCCGCGGCGGCTCGCGCGGCGGACACGGCCGAGGAGGCCCGCGTGGCCGCGCAGGCGGTGCTGTCCGGGGAGTGATCCCGGCACGTCGTGGTTGTTGAAGGGGCTTGCCGTCACATGTGTGGCGGGGAGCCCCTTCCGCGTCAGTGGTGGGTGGGCCAGTCCTCGTCCTCGGGGGTGACGGGGAAGCCGGCGCGGTAGTCGACGTGGGGTTCGGGTGGGAGTGGTTCTCCGGTGTGGGCGTCGGTGCAGTAGGCGCTGAACACCTCGGCTTCGGTGAGGGGGTGGAGTGTGCCCTGGGTGAGGCGCCAGCCGTGGAGGCGGTCGCGTGCTCCGGGGCTCGTGGTGCGCAGGACGACTCCCCCTGGGCTGTCGTGGGCGATGCCGGCGGCGAGGACGGTGGCGAATTCGGCTCCCGCGCCGCTGTCGAGGTGGGCGGGTCCGTGCTGGTCGCGGGTGGCGTGGAGCACGGCGAGGAGTTGTTCGTCCGCGGCGGGGACGCTGCAGACGAGGTGGTGGGTGCCGGGGCCCGCGGCTTCGAGGAGGCGCATGAGCAGGTGGGAGGCCCGGTCGAAGGCGGCGCGGCCGATGTCCTGTCCGCAGTCGGCGCAGTCGCCGGTGTCGGTGAGGAGCAGGGCGGCGTACTCCCAGGTGGCGCGGCGGACGGCTGCGTCGATGAGGGTGGGGACGAGGGTGGTCATGGGTTGGCCGGTGTAGGGGATGCGGGCTCCGGTGGCGGCCAGCTCGGCGGTGAAGCGGCTTCGACTGGCGGGGCGGTCGGGGTCGAGGCCGGTGTCCTCGCAGTACTGCGCGTACTCCTCGGGGTCGAAGAGGGCGACGGTGGTGTGCCCGCCCTGGCCGGCGAGTGACTTGAGCAGGCCCTCGATCTGGCGGAGGTAGGCCGGGTGGTCGTCGAAGGCGAAGGTGTCGTACCGGCGCATGGCGGTGAAGTCGTCCTCGTCGGCGAGGAGGCCGACGGTGCTGGGGACTTCGCGGCGCAGGGCGCGGCGCAGGGTCGTGGTGGTGCCGGGTCGTGTCATGGTCTCCCCCTGAGCGCTGTCAATCAGTGCTCACTCACCGTAACCGACGCCACTGACAGTGACGGCTTCGTGATCCGGTCGCGGATCACCCGGTGCTGCGCCGCGCCCGCGGCGACGAGGCCGAGTCCGAGGAGCGGCCAGGCGAGTGCGCCGGCGGTCATCACGCCGGTGACGAGCAGGGGGCCGGCGAATCGCTGGGTGGATTGAGCGAGCCCGTGGACGCCGAGGTAGGCGCCCTGCGCTTCGGCGGGGGCCAGGGCGACGGAGAGCTCCCAGGAGGAGGTCGCGTGGACGATCTCGGCGAAGGTGAGGGCGATGACGGCGACGACGAGGGCCGTGATGGCGAGGGTGCGTCCGCCGGCCGCGGAGGCGGCGAGGGCGAGGGTGCCGACGACGAAGAGGCCGGCGAGCGGGACGAGGAGACGCCGGGCGGCCTCGGCCGTGGCGCCGAACCGGGCGAGCGGGACTTGGAAGAGCACGACCAGGACGGTGTTGAGGACCAGCAGCAGCGGGGCGAGCCCGACGGGTGCGGCGGTGGCGTGGACGATCCAGAGGGGGATGGCGACCTGGAGGATCGTGTCGTCGAGGAAGAGGGCGGCGTCGGTGGCCGTGTAGCCGAGGAAGGTGCGGTCGCGCCACGGGCTCGTGGGTGTGGCGGCTGTTCGGTCGCCCGCCGCGGCGGAGGTGGCGGCGATGCGGGAGGGGGCGGGGGGTTCGGCGCAGCGCAGGGTGAGGACGGCGATGACGAGGTAGGTGACGACATTGCCGATGAGGAGGAGCCCGTAGGCGCGGGTGCTGCCGGTGGCGAGTGCGGCGGCTGCGCCGAGGCCGCCGATGGACCAGCCGATGTTGACGGTGGTGCGCTGGATGGCCTGGTAGCGAACGCGGTCGGAGCCGGCGAGGCGGGCCGCGTACAGCTTGATGAGGACGCTGCCGGCGCGGTCGGGGAGGGCGCCGAGGGCGGAGTAGAGCGTCAGCAGAAGGAAGTTGTCGGTGGTCAGGAGGGCGAGGAGGGCGGCGCCGCGCATGAGTTGGGCGCCGACGATGATCCGGACGAGCGGGAAGCGGTCGGCGAGGCGCCCGGCGAGCGGGGCGCCGGCGATGCCGACGCCGCCGGAGATCGTCATGAGGAGGCCGACCTGACCGAGGCCGAGCCCGGAGACGTAGGTGAAGTAGAGGACGGTGCAGCCGGCCCAGAGGCCGGTGCCGATCTTGTCGATGATGCTGACGAGGAGCATGTGGCGGCCGTCGCGGCCGCCGGGTATGCGGTTCAGGACCGTGCTGTGCCTCGGAGTTCGACGACTCACTCGGTTCCCCCTTGACCGGAGCATTGTATTGATACATAGTTCAGTACGTGGCAACACAATATTCGATTGTCGGGACGACGGCCAAGGGGATTGCCGCGTCCGTTGAACAGGCCGTGGCCGAGGGCGGGCTCGGCCCGGGGGACGCGCTGCCTCCGGTACGCCGGCTCGCGGACGAGCTCGGGGTCAGTCCGGGCACCGTCGCCACCGCGTACAAGGAACTGCGGCAGCGGGGCGTCGTGATGACGCGTGGGCGGGGCGGGACCGTCGTCTCGGAGGTGCCGTCGGTGGCCTCGCGCCGGCCGCCGCGGGTCCCCGCCGGTCTGGTGGATCTGGCGGGCGGCCATCCCGACCCCGCGTTCATGCCGGATCTACGGCCGCCGGCCCTCGTGCCGCCGGTGTACGGATCCCACCGCGCGGCTCCCCGGCTGCCGGCCCTGGAGGAGCTGACCCGGGCGTGGTTCGAGCGGGACGGGGTGCCGACGGACCATGTGACGTTCGCGCACGGCGCGCTGGACTGCATCGCACGCCTGCTCTCCACTGAGCTGCGGCCGGGGGACGCGGTGGCGGTCGAGGATCCCGGGTTCCACCATCTACTGGACCTGGTACCGGCCTTGGGGCTGCGGATGGCGCCGGTCGCCGTGGACGGCGAGGGCCTGGTGCCCGACGCCCTGCGGACGGCGCTGCGGGCCGGCGTGCGGGCGGTGGTGTGCAGCCCACGGGGGCAGTGCCCGACGGGCGCGTACGTCACCGAGGCGCGGCGGGACGAACTGGTGGCGGTGCTCAGGGAGTTCCCGACGGTCCTCGTCGTCGAGGACGACCACAACGCCGACATCGCGGGGGCGCCGGCCTTCACCCTGGCCGCGGCCGGTCTCGAACGGTGGGCGCAGGTGCGGACCGCGTCCAAGCACCTGGGGATCGACCTCAGGTGGGCCGGGCTCGCCTGCGACGCGGCGACGCTGGCACGGCACGACGGGCGGATGCTGATGACGTCCGGCTGGGTCAGCCACGTCCTGCAGGAGACGGCGGCCGGGCTGCTCGCGGACGGGGCGGTGACGCGGCTGGTGGCGGCCGGTGAGGCGGCGTACACCGCGCGGCGCACAGCGCTGATCGACGCGCTGGCGGGTCACGGCATCGCCGCCGTCGGGTCGAGCGGGCTGAACGTGTGGGTGCCGGTGCGGGACGAGTCGGCCGTGGTCAACGGGTTGCGGACGCGGGGGTGGTGGGTCGCGGCCGGGGCGCGGTTCCGCATCGCGACGCCGACAGCAGTGCGGATCACGACGGCGGCGCTGGAGGCGGAGGCGGCGGGGCGGCTGGCCTCGGACTTCGCCGAGGTGCTGGGCGAGGCTCAGGCGACGTACGGGGGGTAGTGGCTCTCTCCCCGTCGGGGGATGGGATCCGGAAGGCACCCCATCCCCCTCCGGCATGACTCACTTCGCCCGGTCGCGTGCCAGCTTCTCATAGAAGGCGAGCAGGTCGAGGTTGTCGACCGAGCCCGGGTTGACCGCCTTGGACATCGGGGCGCCCTGGAGGAGGCGCTTGACCGGGACCTCGATGCGCTTGCCCGTGAGGGTGTGCGGGACGGCTGGGACCTCGATGATGTCGTCGGGGACGTGGCGCGGGGAGAGTTCGGTGCGGATCGTCTGCTTGATGCGCTTGATCAGCGCCTCGTCCAGCGTCGCGCCCTCCGCGAGGTGGACGAAGAGCGGCATCCAGTAGCCGCCGTCCGGCTCTTCGAGGCCGATGACGAGGGATTCGCGGATCTCCGGGAGCCGTTCGACGGCCTCGTAGATGTCCGCGCTGCCCATCCGTACGCCCTGGCGGTTCAGGGTGGAGTCGGAGCGGCCGTGGATGACGACCGAGCCGTGGTCCGTGATGGTGATCCAGTCGCCGTGGCGCCAGACGCCGGGGAACATCTCGAAGTAGCTGTCGCGGTAGCGGCTGCCGTCCGGGTCGTTCCAGAAGTGGATCGGCATGGACGGCATCGGGTTGGTGACGACCAGTTCGCCGACCTCGCCGATCAGCGGCTTGCCGGACGGGTCCCAGGACTGCAGGTCCGTACCGAGGCCGGCGGCCTGGAGCTCGCCGATGTGGACGGGGAGGGTCGGGACCGCTCCCGCGAAGCAGGAGCAGACGTCCGTGCCGCCGCTGACCGAGGCGATCCACAGGTCCTCGCGGACCTCGTCGTGCAGCCAGCGGAAGCCGTCGGGCGGAAGCGGGGAACCGGTGGTCGCGACGCACTTGACCGCCGAGAGGTCGAAGTCCCGCGCCGGGTGGACGTCCGCCTTGGCGCAGGCCATGACGTACGCGGCGGAGGTGCCGTACAGCGTCGCGCCGGTCCGTTCGGCCACCCGCCACTGGGCGCCGGTGTCGGGGTAGCCCGGGCTGCCGTCGTAGATGACCACGGTGGTGCCGGTGAGCAGGCCGGAGACGAGGAAGTTCCACATCATCCAGCCGGTGGAGGTGTACCAGAAGAACACGTCCTCGGGGCCCAGGTCGCAGTGCAGACCGAGCTGCTTGAAGTGCTCGATCAGGATGCCGCCCTGGGACTGCACGATCGCCTTGGGCAGGCCCGTCGTGCCGGAGGAGTACAGCACCCACAGCGGGTGGGAGAACGGCACCTGCTCGAAGACCGGCTCCACGTCGGCGGAGGTCAGGTCCGACCAGGCGAGGGCTCCCTCGGGGGGCTCGGTGCCGAGGAGGGGGATGTGGATCACGGCGCGGAGGGTCGGGAGTTCCGCGCGCAGCTCCGCGACCGTCTCACGGCGGTCGTGCTCCTTGCCGCCGTAGCGGTAGCCGTCGACGGTGAAGAGGGCGACCGGCTCCACCTGCTGGAAGCGGTCGAGGACGCTGCGTGCGCCGAAGTCGGGGGCGCAGGAGGTCCACACCGCGCCGACGGCGGCCGTGGCGAGGAGGGCGGTGACGGCCTCCGGGATGTTGGGGAGGTATCCGCTGACGCGGTCGCCGGGGCGGACGCCCAGGGCGCGGAGCTCGGCGGCGAGCGAGCCGACCTGGCGGCGCAGCTCGGCCCAGCTGATCGGGCGCGGCTCATGTGTCTCGTCCACATGGAGCAGGGCCGGGTCGTGGGGGCGCTCGGCGGCGGCGCGCAGGGCGTGCTCGGCGTAGTTGAGGGTGGCTCCCGGGAACCACTCGGCGCCGGGCATGGAGCGGTCGCCGAGGACGCGCTCGTACGGGGTGGAGAAGCGGATGTCGAACCATTCGGCGACGGCCTGCCAGAACGACTCCAGCTCGTCCACCGACCAGCGGTGCAGGGCCGGGTATCCGCCCTCGGCCGGGGCTCCGTGGCGCTCGGCGGCCCAGGACTGGAAGCGGGTGACCGCTGCGGCGGCGATGCGTTCCTCGTCCGGCTGCCAGAGCGGCTCGGTGTGCGCTGATGTCATGGGGCGGCTCTCCCTGGGCGTACGCGGGTCTGCGTGTGTCGCGCGCACGTGCTGGGGTGTGCGCGTGACGCGGCTGACAGGGACGATGCCATGTGATCGTCTTTCGCACCAGGGTTCCCCGCCCATGGTCGGACGTCTGAATATGTGCTCCCACCACGGGTGAACGGCAGTTGAACGAACCGCGCGGGGGCCTCGCCGAATGGCAGGGTGAGCTGCATGGACGGTCGTGAGCTGGTGCGTTCGGTGAGGGTGTTCGGATCGGTGCAGGGGTTGCGGGCGGTGCGTGCGGCGTGGCGGCAGCGTCGTACGGATGCGTGGGGGTTGCCGCCGAGAGGGACGGAGCGGGCCCGGGTGCCGGGTCCGGTGGGCGGGGCGGAGCCGCTGCCGGGCGGCGGGATCATCCGGTTCGCCCGTTCAGAACTGCGGATCACCGTGTCCGCCGGGGGCACGGTCTTCTGGGGCTGGGACGGGGCGGAGCCGCTCCCGTCGTACGCGTTGGACGGTGAGCCGCCGGAGCCGGACCCGCGGGCCGAGCTGGAGCCGGACACCGACGGCGGTTGGAGGGTGGTGTCGGAGCGGGTGACGGTCGCGGTGTCCCGGCACGGAGCGGTGGAGATCCGTACGCCCGGTGGCGTGGTGCTGCGCCGGGACCTGCCGCCGCGCTGGTGGGAGCCGGTCGCGGGCGGGCCGGCGCGCTGGGTGCAGCGCAGCGAGGTACCGGCGGACGCGCGGTTCTTCGGGCTCGGCGGGCGGGCGTCGGGGCCGCGGCTGCGCGACGGCTCGTACCGGCTGTGGAACACCGACCCCAAGGGACGCTTCTCCCCCGGCGACGATCCGCTGTACATCACCATGCCGGTGCAGTTCGTCGTCTCGGACGCGGGCACGCATCTGGCCTTCCACGACAACTCCTGGGACGGCCACGTCACCCTCACCGAAGGTGAGGAGGGCGCGGGTTCCGGACACGACCGGCCGGGGACGAGCGAGGTCCGGATGGGGGGCGGACCGCTGCGCTGCTGGGTCGTGGTCGGCACCCCCGCGCGCGTGCTGCACGGCTGGGCGGCCCTGACGGGCGCGCCGGCGCTGCCGCCGTCCTGGGCGCTCGGTCCCCAGCACGCGCGCTGGGGGTTCGGCAGCGAGAAGGAGGTGCGGCGGGTGGTGGACGGCTACCGCGAGCGGGGGCTACCCCTGTCCGTGCTGCACCTGGACATCGACCACTACGACGCGCACCAGATCTTCACGGTGGACCGCGAACGGTTTCCCGATCTGCCGGGGCTCGCGGGCGAGCTGCGGGAGCAGGGGGTGCGGCTGGTGTCGATCGTGGACCCGGCGGTGAAGGCGGAGCCGGGGAACGCGGTCTACGACAGTGGTTCTGCGGCCGGCGCGTTCGTCCGCGACGGGCGCGGGAACGAGGTGCACGGGGCGGTCTGGCCGGGCGAGTGCGCCTATCCGGACTTCACGGATCCGGCGGTACGGGAGTGGTGGGGCGGCCTGTACGAGGAGCGGCTCGTGCAGGGGTTCTCCGGGATCTGGCACGACATGAACGAGCCGGTCTCCTTCTCCCCCTTCGGGGACCAGACGCTGCCGCGCTCGTCCCGGCACGCCCTGGAGGGGCGGGGCGGCGACCATCGCGAGGCACACAACGTGTACGGGCTGACGATGGCGAGGGCCGGCTACGAGGGGCTGTGCCGGCTGCGGCCGGACGAGCGGCCGTTCCTCTTCTCGCGCTCGGGCTGGGCCGGGATGCAGCGGTACGGCGGGACCTGGTCCGGTGATGTGGCGACCGGTTGGCCGGGGTTGCGGGCGTCCCTGTCGCTGGTGCTGGGGCTCGGCCTCTGCGGGGTGCCGTACTCGGGGCCGGACGTCGGCGGCTTCGACGGGAGTCCGTCGCCGGAGCTGTTCCTGCGGTGGTACCAGCTGGGGGCGTGGCTGCCGCTGTTCCGTACGCATGCGGCGATCGACGCCGGGCGGCGTGAGCCGTGGGAGTTCGGCGCCGAGGTCCTGGAGCACGCGCGCGTGGCACTGGCCGAGCGGGAGCGGATGCGCCCGTACTTCGTCACGCTCGCCCAGCTCGCCCGGCTGACCGGGGCGCCGTACGTCAGGCCGGTGTGGTGGGGCGCTCCGGAGGACCGGGCGTTGCGGGACTGCGAGGACGCGTTCCTGGTGGGCGACGGGCTGCTCGTGGCGCCGGTCCTCGTCCCGGGCGCGGACCGGCGTGCGGTGCGGCTGCCGCGCGGGCGCTGGTACGACACGGCGACGGGGCGTGCCTACGAGGGGCCGGGCCAGGTCCTCCTGGACGCGCCGCCGTCCCGTATCCCGGTGCTCGCGCGGGCCGGTTCGGTGATTCCCGTGCGGGGTGCGGACGGCGGGCTCGAGCTGGAGGTGTGGGCGCCGGCTGCCGGGCGGACGGGAGGCGGGCTCGTCGTACGGGACACCGGGGACGGCTGGGAGAAGGCCGAGATCGAGCGGTACGCGTCGCGGCTCGTGGACGGCCGGGTCGTGGTGGAGCGGGTGACGGACGCGGGTTCGGAGGAGGTGGCGCTTCCGGTGCGGGTGCGGGGCCTGGCGGGGTGACGGCCCTCGGGTTCCTCAGGGTTCGTCAGGATTCCGAGGGCGCCCCTACCGATCGTCCTCAGGTTCCGTAGGTGTACCTCCCCGCGAACCAGCGGCGTACCGCCTCCGTGTGGAGCGGGAAGGCCAGTTCGGCCGGGGCGTGGAGCAGGTGCCATCCGGTGGTCTCGTCCGTGGGGGCGGAGGGCGGCAGTTCGGATGCCTGGCGGGGCGGGAGCAGGCCGAAGAGGAGGAGGTGTCCGGCCGGGGAGCTGAGGGCGTCGGCGAGCCGCACCTCCCCCGCCGGCGCCTCGATCCCCGTCTCCTCGCGCAGCTCGCGGACGACGGCGTCGCGCCAGTCCTCGGCGTGGTCGATGAAGCCGCCGGGGAGCGCGACCTCGCCCCTGGCGGGTTCGATCGTACGCGTGATGACGACAAGTCCCGTTCCTCGCACGTCTGTTGCGGGAAGCAGCGTGATGGCGACGGGCAGCGGGTTGCGGTAGGCGACGGAGCCGCAGGCGGCGCAGGTGCGGGGCCAGTCGGCGGTCTCGGCGTAACGGGCGCCGCAGCTGGAGCAGTAGGAGTCCTTCACGACAGGACCGTACGCGATCACTCTTTCCCGTGCCCCGCGGAACTGATAGACGGTGCACATGAGAGGACTTGCTTCCGTATTCCGTACCGTCGGTGTGCTGGCGTCCGCCGGTCTGCTCGCCGCCACCGCCGCCGTACCGTCCGCGCAGGCCAAGCCGGAGCCGAAGGCCCCGAAGGAGTTCGTGGCGCTGAGCTCGGTGGACCGGACGATCATCCAGGAGATGCGCTACACCACGGTGCACAACTTCGTGGGCGAGAAGGTCGACGGCTACCGACAGCCGCTGTGCATCCTGACCCGTCCCGCCGCCGAGGCGCTGCACCGCGCGCAGGTGAAGCTGCTCGCACGGGGCTACTCGCTGAAGGTCTACGACTGCTACCGGCCGCAGCGGGCGGTCGACCATTTCGTGCGCTGGGCGAAGGACCTCCAGGACGAGGAGATGAAAAAGGAGTTCTATCCCCTGGTCGACAAGTCGAGGCTGTTCGCGGACGGTTACATCGCCGAGAAGTCCGGACACAGTCGCGGCTCGACGGTCGATCTGACCATCGTGAAGCTGCCGGCGGCGCACACCCGCCCGTATGTGCCGGGCGAGCCGTTGGTGGAGTGCTCTGCGCCGCAGGACCGGCGCTTCCCGGATAACTCCGTCGACATGGGCACGGGCTTCGACTGCTTCGACACGTTGTCGCACACCGACGATCCGCGGATACAGGGTGCGCAGCGGGTCAATCGGCAGCTCCTGAAGGGGACGCTGGCGGAGCAGGGGTTCGTGAACCTGCCCGAGGAGTGGTGGCACTTCACGTTCAAGCCGGAGCCGTTCCCGAGCACGTTCTTCGATTTCCCCGTGGCGCGGCGGTCGGTGGCCGGTCACTGATCCGCGGCGGATGACGGGCGGCCGGGGCCGTTCTGGGTGTTCCAGTACCAGAGGGCGGTGGCCCAGGCGACGGACG
>NZ_JBHWBS010000126.1:12497-19660 GCF_042735655.1 Streptomyces sp. NPDC059567
GGGGCGGGGGGGGCCGGAACCTGCCGCGGGGGGTGTGGGGGGGGGGCGGCCCCCCCCGGGGGGGGCCCGGCCGCCCGTTCCGTACGTAGGGACGCGACAAGGGTCCGTACGGTTCTCAGCGCGCGGCATCCATGGCAGACTTCTGACGCTTCGTCAGATTCAGTGGATCCGGAGTCGGGGAGGGCCTTCGTGGCACGGACGCGCAGACCGGTGGTGGCCGGATGGTTCACGGACGACGGCGGGGAGGGCGGGGACTTCCGGCTGCTCGGCACCCGCTGTACGGCCTGCTCCTCGGTCTTCTTCCCCCGCGAGGACTCCTGGTGCCGCAATCCCGGCTGCCCGGGCGGCGGCGAGCTCGTGGAGACCCCGCTCTCCCGGCGTGGCCGCGTCTGGTCGTACACCGACGGCCGCTACCGCCCGCCCGCGCCCTACGTCTCCGATCCGGACGCGCCCTGGGACCCGTACACCCTGGTCGCGGTGGAGTTGGCGGCCGAGGCGATGGTGGTGCTCGGGCAGGCGGCGCCCGGGGTGCGGACCTCGGACCTCGCCGTCGGCATGGAGGTCGAGGTGGTGCCGGGAGTGCTCAACGAGGACGACGCGCACATCTGGACCACGTGGCACTGGAAACCGGTGCATGCGCGCGTGGCGGAGGAGCGGTCATGAACGACATCGCCGTCCTGGGGGCCGGGATGCACCCCTGGGGCAAGTGGGGTCGCAGCTTCGTCGAGTACGGTACGGCCGCGGCCCGCGCCGCGCTCGAAGACGCCGGGCTGAGCTGGCAGGACATCGGATCGGTGGTCGGCGCCGACACCATGCGGTGCGGGTATCCGGGATACGTGGCGGGGGCGACCTTCGCGCAGGCGCTGGGCTGGCAGGGGGCGCGCGTCACCAGCGTGTACGCGGCCTGCGCCTCCGGGGCACAGGCCGTCGGCGCCGCGCGGGCCCAGATCCTCGCCGGACTGGCGGACGTCGTCCTGGTCGTCGGCGCGGACGCGGCGCCCAAGGGCTTCTTCGCCCCGGCGGGCGGGGAGCGGCCCGACGATCCCGACTGGCTGCGCTTCCGGGTCCTCGGAGCGACCAACCCCGCGTACTTCGGGCTCTACGCACGACGCCGGATGGCCCTGTACGGCGACACCGTGGAGGACTTCGCCCAGGTCAAGGTGAAGAACGCGGCGGCGGGCTCGCTCAATCCGCTCGCCCGCTACCGCAAGGCGGTGAGTGCCGAGGAGGTCGCCGCCTCGGCCGTCGTCGCCGATCCGCTCCGGCTGCTCGACATCTGCGCGACCTCGGACGGCGGCGCGGCCCTGGTGCTGTCCAGCATGGAGTTCGCCCGGCGGCACGGGCACCCGGACCCCGTCCGTATCCGGGCGGTCTCCACCGTCACACCGACGTACCCCAAGGCCGTCGTCGACCTGCCGGACATCGCGACCGACTCGGCCGCGACGGTCTCCGCGGCCCCGGACTCCTTCCGGGCGTCGATCGCGCGGGCCGCGTACGAGGAGGCGGGTATCGGACCCGAGGACCTGTCGCTTGCGGAGGTGTACGACCTCTCCACCGCACTGGAGTTGGAGTGGTACGAGGACATCGGTCTGTGCGCGGCCGGCGAGGGCGCGAAGCTGGTACGGGAGGGGGCCACGGCGCTCGGTGGCCGCGTCCCGGTCAACACCAGCGGCGGCCTCGGGTCCTTCGGCGAGGCCGTGCCCGCCCAGGCCATCGCGCAGCTCTGTGAGCTCACCTGGCAGCTGCGGGGCACGGCCGGCGGCCGTCAGGTGGACGACGCGCGGGTCGGGATCACCGCGAACCAGGGGCTGTTCGGGCATGGGTCGGCTGTGGTGGCGGTGCGCTGACCAGGTACGCAGACACCATGCCGCGCTGAAGCCACGCCGCACCGACGCCGCATCACCCTGACGCCGCGCTGCGCCGAGGCCTCCGCGCGGCCCGTGTCAGGTGGCGACGGGCGTGGCGCCCTGGTCCGCCAGGACCAGGGCGTGCTCGACGACGGCCACGAGGATGTTCTTCACGGACTCCCGGTCGCGCGCGTCGCACATCAGCAGCTCGACCTCGGGGTCGAGGTCGAGTGCCCCGCGTACGCTCTCGGCCGGGAACCGCTGGGCGCCCTCGAAGCAGTTGACCGCCACGGTGAACGGGATGCCGCGCCGCTCGAAGTAGTCGATCGCGGCGAAGCTGTCCTCCAGACGACGGGTGTCCGCCAGGACGACCGCCCCGAGCGCACCCTGTGCCAGCTCGTCCCAGAGGAACCAGAAGCGGTCCTGGCCGGGGGTGCCGAAGAGATAGAGGACCAGGTCCTCGCGGAGGGTGATCCGCCCGAAGTCCATCGCGACGGTGGTGGTCGACTTGTTCTCGACCCCGTGGAGATCGTCGACGGGCCGGCCGGCCTCGCTCAGGATCTCCTCGGTGCGCAGCGGCCTGATCTCACTGACGGCGCCGACCAGCGTCGTCTTGCCCACTCCGAAGCCACCCGCGACCAGGATCTTCAACGTCACCGGTTCGACGAAGGGCTTCTTGTGGCTAGAGCGCCCGAAGGCCATTGATCACCTCGCGGAGAATGCTCACGTCCGGCAGCTCGGCCGGCGGAACGGGGCGGGTCACATGGACGAGTTCGTCCTCGACGAGATCGCCGACGAGGACCCGGACGACCCCGACGGGGAGGTCGAGTCCGGCGGCGAGTTCGGCGATCGACTGCGGTGCGTCCGAGCAGCGTTCGACGATCTCCACGTGTTCCGGGGAGAGCGTCTGGTCGCGGCCGGGATCGTCCGCGGCGGGCTCGGGCACCACCACGGCGATCAGGTCGAGACGATGACGGGTCGCGGCGCTGGTCCGGCCGCGGGTCATCGCGTACGGACGGACCACCGGCCCGGCATCGTCGTCGAACCAGTGGTGGGCCGGGCCCTGCGTGCGGTCGCGCAGGGCCGCGTCGGTCGTGCCGTCGGTCGTGCCGTCAGTCATGGTGTCCCCCCACTCACCCTCCGGCGGACGGTCCGGAGCGCGGGGCCGTCCCGAGGTGGACGCCGACCCGCTTGACCATCAGTGTCATCTCGTAGGCGACCTGGCCGACGTCCGAATCGGCGTCCGCGAGGACGGCGAGGCAGCTGCCGTCGCCCGCCGCCGTGACGAAGAGGAACGCGTCCTCCAGCTCCACCACGGTCTGACGGACCCTGCCGGCCTCGAAGTGGCGGCCGACGCCCTTGGCCAGGCTGTGGAAGCCGGAGGCGACGGCGGCGAGGTGCTCGCCGTCCTCGCGGGTCAGCTCCGCGGAGGCACCGGTGGAGAGTCCGTCGCTGGACAGCACCAGAGCCTTGCGGATGGACCCGACCCGCTGGACCAGCTCGTCGAGGAGCCAGTTCAGCTCACCGTTGGCGTTTCCGGAGGTGTTCGTTGCTGCGGCGTTCGGTGCGGTCATCGACCGTCCCCCTCGGGTGTCGTTCCTGGTGCTGGTGGTTCGGCGTTCTGCCGTCGTCCGCGCTGCCAGCCGCGCTGCATGGACGCCATGCGGCTGCGCACTTCCTCGGCATCGCGCTCGAAGTCCGTGCCGGCGGAGGCGGTGTCGCCGGTGGAGGTCCTGTCGTCGTCGCGTTCGCCCGTCTCGCGCAGCTGGCGTGCGAGGCTCGCCTGGCGGACCCGGCGGGGCAGTCCGCCGAACGGCGCGGGACCGTCGGGCGGTGCGGCGCCGTTCGGCGGCACCGGGCCGGCCGGAGGTACGGGACCGACCGGCGGCACCGGGCCGTGGGGCGGTACGGGTACCAGGGTGCGGGGTGTCCCCGTCGGTCCCGTGGGCTCCTGGGCGGCGGAGGGGTGGGCGCGGCCCGGCTCGTCGACCCGGCGGCCGTGGTCGACGACGAGCGTGGGCGGACGGCGCCTGGGCAGCGGCACGGGGCCGCGCTCGGAGGGCCGGTCGTACGACTGCTCCGGAGTCTGGTCCGGGGTCTGCTGATGCTGCTCGGCGCCCGGGGCCGCGGCGAGGCCGCGGCGGTGGTCACGGGGGCGGAAGAGGCCGCCGCGCTCGCTCTCGGTGTCCTCCAGGTCCGCGGCGGACGGGTCGAGCAGCTCCTCGAAGCCGGAGGTCCCGAGGGGTGGTTCGAGCTCGACGGGCCCGTCGAGCGGGCCGTCCAGGAGCGAGGAGGCCGCGGAGCGGGTCGCGCCGGTGGCCCGGGGCGCGCCGCCCTGCACCTTGGTGAGAGCGGGACGCCGGCCCGGCTGCTCGCCGTTCTCCCGGTCCGCGAGCCCGCGGTCGAGGGTCTTGCGGTCCAGGCGGAAGCCGGCGCCCTGCGTCTCGGGCGCGTCGGTGAGCAGCACGGCCGGGATGAAGACGACCGCGGTGGTCCCCCCGTACGGCGAAGGCTGCAGCGAGACGCGGACGTTCTGGCGCTGGGCGAGCCGGCTGACCACGAAGAGACCGAGGCGGTCGGTGTCGGAGAGCTCGAACTCGGGGGTCTCGGCGAGCCGGAGGTTGGCGTCGAGGAGGGCGTCGGGGTTCATGCCGAGGCCGCGGTCGTGGATCTCCAGGGTGAAGCCGTTCGCCACCCGCTCGCCGAGCACCTGGACGGCGGTGTGCGGGGGCGAGAACACCGTGGCGTTCTCCAGGAGTTCCGCGATGAGGTGGGTGAGGTCGGCGACGGCGGGGCCGCCCACGCCGAGGCGGGGCAGGCGGCGCACCTCGATCCGCTCGTAGTCCTCGACCTCGGCGACGGCCGCGCGGACGACGTCCATCAGCTGGACGGGCTTGCGCCACTGGCGGGAAGGGGCGGCGCCGGAGAGGATCACCAGGCCCTCGGCGTGGCGGCGCATGCGCGTGGTCATGTGGTCGAGCCGGAACAGGTCGGCCAGTTCCTCGGTGTCCTCGGTGCGCCGCTCCATCGTGTCGAGGAGGGTGAGCTGGCGGTGCAGCAGCACCTGGTTGCGGCGCGCGAGGTTGACGAAGACCTCGGCGACGCCGCGGCGCATGTCGGCCTGCTTCACGGCCGCCTCGACGGCGGCCCGCTGGAGGGTGTTGAGCGCCTGGCCGACCTGGCCGACCTCGTCCTTCTCGTACCGCAGCTGCGGCACCTCGGTCTCGATGTCGACGTGTTCGCCGGCGGCGAGGCGGCGCATGACGCTGGGCAGGCGTACGCCGGAGACCTCCTGGGCCTCCTTGCGCAGCCGGCGCAGGTCGCGGACGAGTTCGCGGCCGATGCGTACGGAGACGACGACGGAGACGAGCAGCGCGAGGAAGCCGAGGACTCCGGCGATGCCGGCCTTGAGCAGCACGCTGTAGGCGGCGGGCTGGACGCGCTCCTGGTAGCGGTCGCCGGCGGCCGTGTTCTCCCGCGCCAGGTCGTCGAGGACCGGGTTGGCCCGTTCCTCCCAGCGGGCCGCGGTGATGGTCCGCGGGCTCTTCGTGGGACCGGCGACGATCAGGTCCTCTTCGGCGCGGCGCAGCGGCTCGGTGTCGGGGCTGCGCCAGTACCTCTCGAACTTCTCGCGCTCGACGGTGGGCAGGACTTCGAGGTTCACCTCGTAGAACTGCTTGCGCTGGGCGACGAGATCGCTGATCTCGCGAAGTTCCTGGGCCGTGACGCGCTCGGAGATGAGTGCGGAGACGATCAGGGCGTCCTCGCGGGAGAGCGCCTCGCGGCCGCGGGTGATGCCGACGAGGGCGCGGCCCTGCTTGTCCATCTCCACGTTCTCGAGCGCGTGGAGGGTCATGAGGAAGCTGTAACAGGGGTCGACCAGGCGGTTGTAGAAGTCGAGGGCCTGCATGCGGCCGATGCTGCGGTTCTCCACGGAGCGGCGCAGCGCGTCGAGGCCGTCCAGCGCCGTCAGCAGCGATTCGAGGCGCTGCGAGGCGAGAGGACGCATCTCCTCCCGTACGCCGGAGTCCGCGGCGTTCCGCCGGATGAGGGCGATCTGACGGTCGGTGGCCTCGCGCTGCTCACGCAGGGTGGTGAGGGAGTCGGAGGCGCGCGGATCGGCCAGATAGATCAGGGACTGGCGGCGCTCCTTCTGGATGACGCGCGCGGTGTCCTCGATGGGGTAGCCGACCTTCTCGACGATGTAGCCGACGTCGAGGAGTTGGTCGGCCTCACGGCCGGTGAGTACCGTGGCGAAACCCCAGAGGCCGGTGAGGGACACGAGCGGCACCAGCAGCAACGCCACGATCTTCCGGCGGATGGACTTCCCGCGAAAGCGCATGGCCTCCCCCAGTTCGGCCTCCACCCGTCGCGGAGGTCCTCCTTTGCGACGCGTGGCGTCAACTCACTGCGTCAACACATGGCGTCAACCATCGGATTCAACAAACGGCGGCGCGAGCCTACTACTGCATCACAGCCAACCCGAAGGCACGTCCGGACGTTTTTCAGCCTCTCGAGTGAGCGTTGATCATGAGATGTCCCGGTATTCAGGGAGTTGGCATTCGTCACTGTGGCGCAGGACACGTGGCGGGGCGGTCGGGGTGGGGGTACGGCGGATGGCTGGAACTGTTCGTTCCGGTACGAACGAGGGGAAACCTTTTCCCTTCGCGGAGCGTCATTGTGTACGGGGAGGGGTGTGTCCGTGTAAAGCCACGCAAGACGGGCAGCCACCCCTGAGGACGGGTCAGCGGTGGGGAGTGACGAGAACGATGGTGCACGAGGCGGAATCGCCACGGCAGTTGTGGGTGGATGACGAGAAGGGCCGGCGCAGGATGCCGGACCCGGTGCGTACCGCCGCCGTGCGGGCCGTGATGCTCACGTCGGTGACGCTCATACAGGGCATGGTGGCGTTCTTCTGCGCGGTCACCGAGTCCTGGCTCGCGTTTCCGATGCTGCTCAGCTCTGTGGGCAGCACGGTCGTGGCGACCTGGAGCGTGCTCGACGTGTGGGTGACGCGCCAGGTGTGGCGGCAGCGGAACGGCGTGGTGTCGGAGCCGAGCAGTACGGCACGCCGGCTGAGGCGCGAGCGGCGCCGGGCACGGAAGGCGGCGCAGGTGCCGGACGGCGAACAGGGGCACGGCACAGCGGGGATGGTGCGCGAAGCGGAGTCCGAGCGGAGCGGGAACCCGGCACGGACGGAGACGCGCGCGCTGTCCGAGGCGGCCTGAGGCGCGGCTCCCGGGACCCGGCCACGGGCCGGGGTGCGTACGGAGACGAGGTGTGGGGGGTGGCGGGAGGTGCGGGCGCGGCGAGAGC